>CACZTG010000155.1 GCA_902783995.1 uncultured Ruminococcus sp.
ATGCTTATGCGGCGGATAGCTTGCCCACTGACCGCCCTTAACAAAAGCTTCGCCTATGTAGAGCATATTAGCATCCGTTCTCTCATCAAGTATGAAATGAGCTTCACGCTCCCAGCCGGGCTTTCCGAGATTTTTTATTATAACATCTTCGGGATTTATTATTTTCGGCTCATAGTCCTTATCGGAAGGAGATTTGCAAACCGCAATACTTACCTCCGTTTCGGCTGTAATGCTGAAAGGCTTGTTGCAAGGAACATATATGCAGGTTGCCGGACCGTCAAAAACGTCTTTTCTTTTTCCGGCGTTTTTAAATTCAAAGCCTTCGCCTTTAACCGTACATTTTCCGCCTAAAATTACAAGCGCATATTCTTTTCCTTCTTCTCTGTAAGACTTTGCATCGCCCTCCGCAAGCCTTAACATATCCATTTCAACCTTCTGACAATAACTGTCGGCAAACGTATAGATTTCGGATTTTCCGAATTTTTTATTCCATGTTCTTTTAAACATTTACTTTTCGCTCCTTTTATAATATAAGCTTAATTATACCACAAAAAATATCATTTATCAAATTTTTTTATAAACATTTGAGTACAGCTTCTTCAAGTGACAAAATATTCACCTTTTCGGGCTTTGTCTTTTTAAGAAGCACATATTCCGCCGGGCAAGCCGTAACAAGATTTTCCGTGTTCATATTTACAGCGTTTATCCATCTGTCCTGCGCAACTCTTTCCATAACATCAGGCATATATTCATTCATTATAAGGTTGCCTGCAAGCATGGTGTCTTTGCGGTTTAACAGCATTTCGCGTAAATCACCGCAAGCGGAAAGAACTTTGCGCATCGGCTCCGTTTCCTCAAGATCACGCGCCAAAAGGAAAGTATCCTGCGGAGTAAATGTAAGCTTGCTCTTTTTAAGTTTTATCTTACCCGATTTTATGCTTTCTGCCAAAAATTCAGTAAATGTCACAACCTTGGCTTTAAGCTTAATTCCCCACTCTTTATATTCTCTTTTCATAACCTTTGCGTCGGCGGGGTCATAGCATATAACCTTTTTATATTTTGAGATTTCGGCTGCACATTTTTCCATAACCGACTTTGTTTCAGCTGCCGCTCCTACAAGGAAGTCCATAGAATAGCCGCTTGACGGCTCGTTTTCAAGCACGGTAAAGCTTATGCCTGCCTTCTTTAAAAGCTCAATGGCTTTTAAAGCGCACTCCGGAGCTTTATATAAGGCGTCCTCTCCCAAAAACAAAAGGGTATCGGCCGCGCCAAGCTCTTTTGCGGCTTTTTTAATCTTCGCATTTTGTTTTGCGCCGTAAATATTGCCTTTTTTCTGTAAATTTTCTATAAGTTTAAGTATGTAATCCGGAAGCTTTCCGTCAAGCGCCGCGCCGAGTCTTGCCTCTTTTACGAACATTACGGGGTCCCATCCCGTTACGCACTCTTTAACGCAAGCTCCGCAAAGAGCGCACTCATAAACGTTATTTATAATATCCTCCGAATATTCAACCGCATCTCTCGCCACAAGCGAAAGTCCGAGCGCTCTCGCTCTTGCGGTGTTCCTTTCAAGACCTGTCGCGTTGCCTATCGGGCATATGTGACGGCACATCCAGCAAAAACGGCAGGAGTCCATATGTTCTTTACTTTTCTGTGAAAATTGCATTTTTATCGTTCCTTTCTGTTTCGCTTATTTTTAAAGTCCGAGTTTAAACGGATTAAGTATGCCGTTCGGGTCAAGCTGTTTCTTTATACCTTCAAATACCTGCATTGCCGGTCCGTACTGCTCTTTCATAAGTCTGCCAAGCTTGATTCCCACACCGTGGTGGTCGTTTACGACACCGCCGTTCGCGATAGCTGTTCTTACGCCGCAGTTCCAGATTGACTGATGAAGACGAAGCGCCTCATGCGGGTCCTTCGGCACATCTTTTCCGTCAACAATAAAGCGGTCGTAAATCATACAGCCCCATTCATACCAATGCGAGAAATGCGCGATAAATTTAGCCTGTGGGAAGTTGGTTTCTATCGCTTCTTTCATTTTCCAATAGATATTTTCAATTTTATCGTAAGGAGCAATTGTATCCATTGTACCGAAGCACTGCGGAATATCCATCATATGACCGGGATAGAAGAAAGTAATCTTCTCTTTCCACCATTTCTCACCGTACTCGCTGCCTAAATCTTCAGCGCCGTATTTTGCGAAAGTTTCAAGAAGTATTTTCTTCTCAAGCTCTACCATTTCTTTTACGCCTTCAATGGCAATATTCATAAACGCGCCTTTTTTCTCAACGCCGACAATTTTCTTGATAAGTGACGCCGTTTCAGCTTCATCATAAAGCCTCATAACAGACGGTTTAAACTTCTGCAAAAGCTCTCTGCCTGCATTAAAGGCGTCTGTCATATTATGGAACAAGAAGCCTCTGAACTGCCTTGACTCGGGCTGGTCGTAAATTCTCATCTGCGCCTTTGTCATAATACCGAGAGTACCCTCCGAGCCTATGAATATCTGATTAAGGTCGGGACCCGCGGCATGCTTGGGAGCAGGTGAAGTTTCGATAATTTCACCGTTTGGAAGTACAACCTCCATCTGAAGCACCATATCGTCAATTTTGCCGTACTTTGTGGAGGATACGCCAATACCTCTGTGAGCAAGGAAACCGCCGACTGTTGAACAGGTGAGCGATGACGGATAATGCATAGTCGCATAGCCTCTTTCGTTTGCCGCCCACTCGATATGCTTATATATAGCGCCTGTGCCGCACTCTATGTACATACCTTTTTCGTTGAAATCATAAATTTTGTTCATTCTTTTTGTGTCAAGAACAATACCGCCGCAAACCGGTATAGCGCCGCCCTGCGTACCGCCGCCGCCGCCCCAGGTGGTAACGGGAATTTTATAGTAATTCGCGATTTTAAGCACCGCAGAGGTTTCCTTCGCGTCCTTGGGAGCTACTATAAAATCACCTTCGGGCATTCTGAGCCCACGGTCCGCCCACATTCTTGACAGCCAGAAATAGTCAACGCTGTGAGTGATTTTGTCAATTGTCCTTGTGGAGCAGTTTTCTTTACCGACTGCGTCCTCAAGCTCCGTTGCAATCATGTCAAATAAAAAATCGTTCATTGTTTTCTCCTTCTTTATAATATTTTTTGCCTTTTTGAAAAAAATTTTCATTTTCACGGCTCTTTTTGTAACTACATTATATCATATTATGAAAATTTTTTCAATAGTTTTTTAAAATTTTTTTGATTTGACAAAAATTTTTTTTTGATATATAATATTTATTGTTAAAAAATAAAGTTTGAGGATATTATTATGGATAAAACATCATTAAATATTAAGCTTAAATATGCCGAAATGGGAAAAGCAGAAAAGAGAATTGCCGATTGGATAAACGATAATCCGGGAGAAATAATATCTCTTTCCATTGTTGAGCTTGCCGAGCTTTGCGGCTGCAGCGAGGCTACCATTGTCCGTTTTTCAAAAAGGCTGGGGCTTTCGGGCTATCAGGAGCTTAAAATATCTCTTGCCTCCGAAGGCGGCGGAAACACCGTAAGCAACCATATAAAACCAACAGACAGCGCTTTTTGTATATATGAAAAAGTATGTAACGACATATATCTTTCGCTTGAAAAAACGAAACAATCATTAAATCCCGACAGTCTTGCCATTGCGGCAGATAAAATTTGCTCAGCAAATAAAATCGTCGTTTTCGGTCTCGGAAATTCGGCTTCGGTTGCTCTTGACACGAGTCACAAACTGCTTCGCGCGGGGCTTAACGCTTTTGCTTATTCCGATAACCATATGCAGGTTATAGCCGCTTCACATCTTAAAGAGGGCGATATTGCCATCGCAATTTCGCATTCGGGTTCGTCAAAAGATATTGTCGATGCTTTAAAAACGGCAAAAGACCACGGAGCCACAACTATTGCCGTTACAAATATCGGAAAATCTCCTATTCTCAGGCATAGCGATATTGTGCTTTCCACTTCCTCCGATGAAACAAAGTATAATATACTTGGTCTTAACTCACGTATCGCGCAGCTCGCAATTGTAGATACACTTTATTTCTATGTAGTATATAACCGCTCGGTACGGGCGCTTGAGTCCATTAAAGAAACCGAGCTTGCGCTTCTTTCAAAAAAGTATTAAACGTTAAAACGCAGCCTCGGTTTAAAAAGGCTGCGTTTTTCTTTTTCGTTTTTCGGATTATTATTGCCCTGCTTTCTAAAACTCAAGCTTAATTAGAGCAAAAACGCAATAATTTATAATATCCTGAAGCTGCGCGTCAATACCTTCCGAAATTTCACATTTGCCGCCGTTTGCGAGTATTGTTTTTATGCGGTAAACCCTGATTATTACCTGGTCTGTCATAGAATAAATCCCCATACTTTTCCACGCGTCACCGTAATCGGTATTTTTACGGCGGAGAAGTTCTCTGATTTTTGCCGCGACGTCTTTATAAGCCGCAAAAAGCTTTTCGTCAGAAACACTTTCGAGTCTTGAAAGGTCCTCAAGAACCTCGCTGTCTTTTGGCAAGCCGTAATCTCCGAGCCTTATAAGACACATTATACAATAATTTATTATCGCGATATATTCGACATCTCTGCCCTCTTTTATAAGAGAGTTATTTTCACCGTTTTCTTCAAGAGTGCGTATGCGCTTTGCTTTACGCCATATCTCATCAATAAGCGACGAATAGCGGTTTAATATCCATGTCGGACCGTAATCCTTCTGCTTCTTTTCAAAAACATCAAAACTGTAATCTATTATTTTATCGTAACTTTTTAACAAACTGTCAGTCATAACTGTTTTTTCCTTTCACAATTTTACATCTATTATTATATATTAAATTATTATTTAAGTCAATAGTTTTCTTTTTTTAAAAAATGAATATAAACTTCGTTTTTACAAAGAATAAACAAAAAACGGGATGATTGACTATGAAAGTATTTTTAAAAAATATCTTCTTTTTTTTGACGGGAGGCACGTTTTACTGCCTGCTTGAAATTTTATGGCGGGGACAGAGCCACCCGTCAATGTTTGCGGCGGGTGGGTTTTGTTTCTTGATTTTACTTGATATTTCAAAGCTTAATATGCCGCTTTTAATTAAAGCGGCTATCGGTTGTCTGGCAATTACGGCAACCGAATTTTTTTGCGGTATCATTCTTAACAGGGTTCTTTCTCTTAATGTATGGGATTATTCTTCCGTACCGTTTAATCTTATGGGGCAAATCTGTCTTCCTTATTCCGCCATATGGCTTTTTCTTTCGTTTACTGTTATTTCGGTCGCAAATAAATATTATGAGTACAAAAAAAACAAAA
>CACZTG010000156.1 GCA_902783995.1 uncultured Ruminococcus sp.
CTCAATGAGTTCGCGGATTGCGGCATAAAAATGCGAAATATAAGCCTTGACCTTCACGCGGGTAATTTTGAGGATAATATAATAACGGAGTACGAAAAAACCTTCTCGGAAAAAGGCTTTCCCATATTCCGTGCGGAGCTTATTTTTTAGCGGTAGGCTGTAACATCTGAAGCTTCAGATGTTACACCCGGTATAGCTTTTCTTTTAAGGAGAAGGTTTTTCTATTTAAAAAATCCCAAAAATTTTTTTCTTACAAGGCTCTGTACTTACCGACACAAGCGTATATCCCGTTTCGTCAATTACGCTTTTAAGCTCTGTCATACCAAGAGCTTTTTCCGAAACAATTTCGGTTTTGCCTTCGGAATGTGACGATGACACTTTTTTAACGTTAAATTTTTTTCTTACAGCGTCATTTATATGCGCTTCGCACATTCCGCACATCATTCCGTCAATCTTCAAAACTGTTTTTACCATATAAAAATCACTCCTATTCTCTGTTTTTTAATATTTCGGTCAGTTTTATTTTTCTTAAATATCTTGTCAGACAAAAATATGTCAGAATATATGAAACAACAACGGTTAAAATAACCACGGCGTAATGAGCCGCGTTCATATCGCACATTATGGCGCCGTTTACATTCGACACACAATATGGGTACATAAAATCAACAATGAGCTTACATAAAGGCATACCAAAAATCAGCGCGAAAATAACCATATAAAGCGAATTTGAAAGATAAAGCGAATTTACCGTTCTCTCATCAAATCCGAGCGCCTTCATAAGCGACACCGAAAAGGCGCTTCTGTCAATTTCAAGCTTCATAAGAAGATACATTACTGCAACGAAAATAACAACGGATATAACTATCATCATAACAATCATACCCCACATAAGCGTCATAAATTTTTCCGCTCCGGAAACAAGGCTTTCACGCTTTATTTCCGTCAGCACCATATTATGTCTGAAATTAACCGGCGTATCCGAAAAAACCGTATTGTAATAATAGCTCTCACTTTTCGGCTTTCTTTCGCCTTTTTTTAAATCATTTATATTAACATACGGCTGCCCGAAGGCTTTTCGCATGGCGTCAATATTCATAAAGAAATACAAACCGTTCCCATATTTCACCTCGTCCTCAATTTCAAAAGCGTACAGCGTATCTCCCGCCGCATCCTTAAACACGACCTTATCGCCCTTTTTACAACCGAATTTTATTCTTGCCGAATCCGACATATAAACCTTGTCCGCCTCGTCCGATAAGTACGGCGCAAAATCAAAATAGGGATTGTCACGGTCAATGCCGAGCAGATTTACCGACATCTCGCCGCCCGTAATTTTAAAATCCATCTGAAAGCTCCGCATATAACCTATAACCGAATTTTTCGGCAAATCGCTCACAGGATTGCGCAGTATATAGGTGTACTGCGCTTTAACATCATCGGCAACGCTTTTTATATAGCCGTCTATACTGCTGTAACAGGCAACGGAAAATACCATTAGCAGTATTGATATTACTATACCGAAAAACAAAGTAATATTCCCCCGCAGCTCTCTTATAAATTGTCTGATTTTAAATTTTACGGCAAAGCTTAATCTGTCATCTTTTATGCTGAACCGTTTAATATTTGCTTTTTTACTGCCTCTCATCATTTCAAGCGGCATAAGATTCAGACGTTTATATAATACAAAACCGTTTATGAGTACGGTAAGTATTACGGGCATAATTATAAGATACAAAATGAGGTAAAGCGGATATATATGCTCAAGCTCCGCGAAGCTGTACATTGCCGAATATGTTTCGACCAGCATATCACTCAGAAAAAATCCGCAAACCGCCCCGAAAATCACAGCGCTTACAGTAATTAATGTCGGCATTGTCATATAATGCAGGCATATTTCCCGCTTGCCGCAGCCGAGAGAATACAGTGTTCCTATTACCGTATGCTCCCTGTCTATGCTTTCGGAAGCAAAAATCGCGAGCATATATATAAGCAGAGCAAACATTATTACGCCTATTATAAGCGCCGATTGTTTACTGATTTTTGAATCATCGAGAGCGTCATTTATGCGGGTACTGTCTTTTGCTTCACCGAATGATGAAACATTTTGAATTTTACCGCTGCCCGGCAAATAATCCGCGAAGCTTTCGTAAAGGGTATCAAGTCCGGACGATATTGCGAGTGCTCCTTCGTAAAAAGGCGCCGTATCCGTCTCAACACCGTTTTGTTTAAGCGCCTTTCCGAAATTTTCAACTTCAAAGGCAAGCATATTGCTGCCTCTTTTAAGCGCTCCTATATTTTCCGCAAAGCTTCCCTTTAAATCCCTTTGTGTTTCGGCTTTTATGTATGTATCTTTTACAGCGTTATAATCAAAATCAAGCTCCGCCAGCTTTTCTTTGAGCTCTCTGTGTGTACAGTCACCGAGAATATACGCATAATGATAAACTGTTTTTATTCCTTCCGTCATTCTTGTAAAATCGGAATATGTGACGGCGGCAATACCAAAGTCATCATTTGCCGAGACATCGCCGTCATTTTGCAGAATATAGCTGTAATCGGGCAAAGTTCCTATTGCCGTTATATAAAAGGGCGTACCGTTTAAAACAATTTCATCGCCAAGTTCTAAACCCTGATTTTTTGCGAATATTTTATCTATAAAAATTTCATTGGCTTTTTCCGGCAAAAAACCTTCATCTACATTCGGAAGGTTTATTCTGCCGCGAAGCGCGAAAATCCTAAGAATCCTTTGCCCGTCCGCCGGCACGTCCGAATAAAACATTCTTTCAATCATTACGTCAAGCTCTTCAAGCTCTCTAAAATTTCTTGCCGAAAGCGGAGTGTATGTTTCAAAGCTTCCGTCCTCCAGATTGCACCTTGCCCATTCTTTATGAATTGTATATTCAATATCGTCCGCCGAAAGACACATTGCGGTTATAAGCGCCGTAACCATTGCGATAATAACAAACATCGCAAAGTTTCTGAAAAAATTTTGCTTTAATTCTCTCGGTATTCTTTTGCTCAAAATCATATAATTCACATCTTCTTTACCATTCGAGTTTTTCCGCGTGAACAATATCGGTATTTATTTCGGTTTTATAAACCGTTCCGTCTTTTATATTTACGGTTTTTCCGCACATACGGCTTATTTCACGGTTATGCGTAACAATTATTACGGTTGTTTTATAATCACAATTAATTTTTTCCGTAAGTGCAAGTATATCCTTTGAGGTTTTGTAGTCAAGCGCTCCTGTTGGCTCATCGCACAAAAGCAGTTTCGGATTTTTTATAAGCGCTCTGCCTATTGAACATCTCTGTTGCTGCCCTCCGGAAAGCTCATTCGGAAACCTGTTTTGTACTTCCTCAAGACCGAGTACCGATAAAATTTCGTCCATATCAAGCGGATTTTTTGAAAGATATTCACCAAGCTGTATATTTTCCTTCACCGTAAGGTTTGGCACAAGGTTATAAAACTGAAAAACAAAGCCCAGAAAATCCCTTCTGAAATCCGAAAGCTTTTTTTCATTAAGCACGGCAATGTCCGTTCCGTCAATAACAATTTTCCCGCTGTCGGCTCTGTCAAGCCCGCCAATCAGGTTAAGAAGCGTTGATTTTCCGCTTCCCGACGGTCCTAAAACCGCGCATATTTCGCCTTTTTCAACCGACATATCTACACCGTTTAAAACGTTTACTCCCGCACCTCCGTCACCAAAACGCTTTTTTAAATTTATAATTTGCAGAAACGGCATATCAAAACTTCCTTTTTGGTAAACTTTAACTAACAAGATTAGCAGCAGCTAACTCATCGCCCGAATATATGGGTTAGCTTTTTCTAACCCATATAAATTATACTACAATTTTATTAAAAAGTCAACATTTTTTATTTAAAATCAAATCAACAGCCTCCGCGACGCCGTCATTTTCGTTTGACGCCACTATGTAATCCGCCGCGTTTTTAAGACTTTCTGTCGCGTTTCCGACGGCAATTCCGATACCGGCTTCACAAACCATTTCCATATCGTTGCCGCTGTCGCCTATCGCAACAGACAATTCCGCAGGAAAATCTGTCTCTTTGAGCACATCTTTCATGGCACTTGCTTTGCTATAGCCTTTAACTACCGTTTCGCAATAGGTTTTATGACGGTAAAACCTTACGCCGTCACTCAAAAGCTTTTCGTCCTCCTTGGAAAGCTCCCCCCGAATAAAAATTTTGGAAATATTTTTAAAATCGCTGTCCTCGATTTTTTCAAATCTTTCATCGTCACAGTTTATGCTATATACCTTATAAACGCCCTCCGCATAGCCTGTCCTTTCGTTTTTTTGTGCCCATTCGAGCGTTTTTTTAAGCTGTTTTTCCGAAAGACAGATATTCCTTAAAACCTTGCCGTCAATCTCTATGTACTGCCCGTTTGCGGCTATGATTCCGTCAAATCGCATGGATTTCAGCTGTGTGTCAGGTATAAATCCCCTTGACCTTCCTGTATTTATAAACACTTTGCAGCCAAGCGAGTGCGCGTATTCAAGCTTGTTCTTTACACCTTCGGACAGAACTCCGGCTCTGTTTATCAGCGTTCCGTCAATATCAATAAAAAAAGCGTACTTTTTATCAGTCAATACTTTCAAACCCCTCTCCGAGTGCCTGTTTAACATCATCTACCATAACAAAGGCGTCTTTATCAAACTCTTTTACTATACGCAAAACCCGCCCAAGCTCTCTGCGGCTTACTATGCACATAAGCATCATTTTATCCTGCCCTTTGTACAGTCCTTTCGCGTAAAGTCCAGTGACGCCGCGTTTAAGCCCACGTATTATTTCTCCCGCAATCTGTTCATGCTTTTCGGAAATAATTTCAACACTTTTAACGCTCTTACCGTAAACGGCAACCACATCCGCGGTCTTTGCCGAAACATAAACCGCAAGCGC
>CACZTG010000157.1 GCA_902783995.1 uncultured Ruminococcus sp.
CACCGAGCGCGAAATCGCTTATACCATAAACTATGCCAAAATTCACAGCTTTCGCGTTTCTTCGCATATTCGGTGTGACATCGGAAACGGGAACACCAAACACCTGCGATGCTGTGACGGCATGAATATCCGCATTTTCGTTAAACGCTTTTATCATATTTTCATCGTTAGCAATATGAGCAAGCACACGAAGCTCTATCTGCGAATAATCAGCATCGACAAGCACATTGTCATCACTGCCCGCAACAAACATTTTACGGATTTCACGTCCAAGCTCCAGCCGTACCGGAATATTCTGAAGGTTTGGCTCGGTAGAGCTTATTCTGCCCGTTTGGGTAACTGTCTGCATAAATTTTGAGTGGATTTTTCCGTCACGGCTGTCTATCACCTGCAAAAGCCCGTCACAGTACGTTGATTTAAGCTTTGTAAGCATACGGTATTCTTTAATATCAGTAATTATGGCGTTTTCAGGTTCAAGCTTATCAAGCACATCGCTGTCGGTTGAGTATCCCGTTTTTGTTTTTTTTATAACGGGAAGGTTAAGCTTATCAAAGAGTATTACTCCGAGCTGTTTTGTTGAATTAATGTTAAATTCTTCACCCGCTTGTTCATATATCAAGCTTTGAAGCTCCGAAATCCTTGTATCAAGCATTTTTGAAAACGCCGCAAGGCTTTCTTTATCAACCTTAAAGCCTGCTGTTTCCATTTCGGCAAGTGTTTTGCTGAGAGGCATTTCAACCTCAAAAAAAAGTTTTTCCTGCTCTCTTTGTTTTATTTCATCAAGCTGCGAATCCCTGAGCGACAACATTCCGCCGCAAATTTTCGCCGCTATTTCCGCTATACTGTCAGAAGTATAATCCAAAAGAGTTTTTTTTGTTTTTCCTTTCGGATTAAATTCTTCGGGAAGCTGTATGTTAAGAAGCGTATCAATATTATATTTACTCTTTGACGGCTCAAGAATATATGCCGCAATTGCGGTATCAAAAACAATATTGTTTATTTTAATGCCGTAAGACGTGAGATATACCTCGTCATCTTTAGAATAATGCATAATTTTCGGAACATCCGACTCAAAAACAGGCTTTAAATCGGCAACATCTATTTCCGACAGCAAACCTCCCGTAAGGTCAAAATAAAAAAGCTTATCCTTTGCGGTTACGGCAGCGCCCACACATTCCGCGCCGACTTTAAACAACATTATTGCATTTTCATCCGAAAGAATTATTTCATCAGCGGCTTTTTTCAGAGCGTTCTTATCGTTTATTATGACTACAGTAAGCTCTTTCGCAAATGAAGGCGTATCTTTATTAAGTGAAAGCTTTTTAAGCATTTCGGAAAATTCCAGCTCGGTAAGAAGCTCGCGGAGCTTTTTATTGTCGGGTTGAAGCCTTTTGCAATCGTTAAGCGAAGCGTTAATCGGAGCGTTTCTGCAAATAGTCGCAAGCTCACGGCTGAAATACGCGCTTTCCTTATCGGCTTCAAGCTTTTCTCTGAGCTTTCCTTTTATTTCGTCTATATGTTCATAAATATTTTCAAGACTTCCGTAATCTTTAACAAGCGAAAAAGCCGTCTTTTCGCCTATTCCCGCAACACCCGGAATATTATCCGAGCTGTCGCCCATAAGCCCTTTCGCATCAATGATTAGTGAAGGCGTTATACCAAAACGCTCTTTAATCTGCTCTCTGTCAATTACATCTGTAACCGTATTGCCGCCTTTTGTTGAAGTCAAAAAAATCTTTGTGGTATCGCTTGCAAGCTGTAAAGCGTCTCTGTCGCCCGTTACAACATCACATATTATACCGTCCTTTTCGCACATTGAAGATATTGTCCCCAAAATATCATCGGCTTCAAAGCCCGGAAGCTCAAGCATTTTTATATTCATCGCCCCGAGAACTTCTTTAAGAACAGGCATCTGCATATGAAGCTCCTCGGGCATACCCTTTCTGCCCGCTTTATATTCAGCGTATTTTTCATGGCGGAAGGTCGGATGCTTAACATCAAAAGCAACGCATATATAATCGGGATTTTCGCTTTCAAGATACTTATTCAGTATGTTTAAAAAACCATATATTGCGTTTGTAAACATACCTTTGCTGTTTGTAAGCATACGCACTCCGTAAAAAGCGCGGTTTACTATACTGTTTCCGTCCACCACAAGCATTTTTTCCGCCATTATAATTTCTCTCCTACTGTCCAAGATATTTCTGCTTTTTCTCCGCCATTTTGCCGCAGCTCATTTTTCCTTCGGGGCAGCCCTTTCCTATGCAGGGCGGTCCCGCAAATTTGAACAAGGTCGGGGCAACCTCTTTTACAAGCGCAAGCATCTCATCGGCAAGCGCTCTTATTTCCCACTGTGCTCTCTCGCAGCAGCGATGATGAAAAAAATTCAAAAGGCTTCTCGCGTTAAATGTCGCAATCATTTTGGTTTCGCAGGCATTTGAAAGCACGTATCTCGCGTCCTCAATTGCCATTTTTTCAGCCTTTTTTGCGGCAGATATTTCGTCCATACCGCTTTCTTTCAATTTTTCAATGTGTTGCTTTTTAAGTATATCAGAGAGCTCATTGTATTTTTTCAAATCATCTTCCATAGCGCTGTTAAAAAGTGCGAGAGCTTCTTTGTTTTTAGCGATTTCCGGCGGAGTTACAAATTCAAAATGTCCTTCATTAACATACCGTTGCGATTTTACCGAATATGAAGCAATACGGTG
>CACZTG010000158.1 GCA_902783995.1 uncultured Ruminococcus sp.
ATAACAGAGTACTTTAACGAATCAAACGAAAAATATATCACTGCGAAAATAGAAAAGAAAAATATCATCAACAAATCGATGCTTGTCAAGTTCTTTATTGTGTTTTTGCTCGCCGCGGTGCTCACGCTCATATTCCTGATCCTGATGCGCGAAATGTCCGAAAACAGGGAAATCAGGAGAAAAGAACGGCTCCTTAGCGAGATAAGACATGAGCCGAAGGAATAGAGGGGAGGGACTGTTATGTTAATAAATATTTCTGATATATTTCGGATTATCCGGAAGAATTTTATAAAAATAGCAGCCGTCTCTGTTCTTTTCGGACTGATAGGCGGCGCTGTTGCGACATTGATACAGACATACACCTGTACCCTCAGCTTCAAATACAATCATGAGGGAGCAGCCGAGGGGCTTGCACCCGACGGGGAAAGCAAGCTTGATCCGTATGAGCTGCAAAATCCCCTGGTTATACAGGGCGCTCTCGAAAGAATGGGATATACCGGCGACGAGCTGTTCACAATGGACGAGATAAGGCAGAATATCACTATAAATAAAGTGGTCAGCAATCTTGACAAGGACGTATCCGAATCCGCGGCACTTCTCGGCACGAAATACGAAGCCGTCACTACCGAATACGAAATGAATTTTACTTACGATGCATCGCTTGGCGATGAGTTCGGTCCGAAAATGTTCAGCAATATGATTACGGAATATGACAAGTTCTTTCTTGATGAATACTATAATCCGGAAACCGTCGTTGACTTTGCGAAGACATTCCGTGAGTCCGATGCCGATTACATTGTCATAGCCGAAGCCATGAACAACAGCATAGAGAATATTATTTCAACGCTCGAAGATCTTGCGGCAAATTATCCGAACTATCGCTCGGTCAGAACCGGATATACCTTCAGCGCGCTTGCTACGATGTACCAGAATCTGAATGATATAGAGTACGCGAAATATTATGGCAACATACGCGCGGGCAACCTTGCAAAGGACAGGGAGATGGTTATAAAAAACTATCAGGCAAAGATAAAAGAGCTTACAGAGTCTATGCTTTTGAGCAATGAAATTTCCGAAAATTACAAAACCGAGATAACCACCTTCTATGATTCATATAAGGCGGCAGGGCTTTACGGGCAGGCGGAGCGCGTGCAGGAAAGCACTGATACATCAAACAACCGAGATGATGAAATTCTGTATCATTACGATATAGACAAAAATCTCAATACATACGACAACATCATAGTAAACTACACGGATAACGCAGGAAATGCGTCCGATGCGTCACGCACCATAGAATATTACAATGCAATAATCGGGTCGTACGAAACGGACAGCGTACCGCAGTCCACAAAGGAAACCCTTCTCGCTAAGAATGAGAAAATATTTGAAGATCTGGCACGGTTATCCGAAAGATACAGCAAAATTGCAAACGAAACGATAAACGAATTATATAATTCAAGAGTCAACTCCGATTTGCAGTATCTTATAATACCCGAAGCAACAGAGGATAAGCCGGTCAAGCTGATTGCCGTTTTTGTGATGATATTCACTTTCGGTCTGATACTTGTAATAATCTTCCTGAAAGAATTCGTCAAAAAGTTCATCAGCACTTTCGGCAGTGAGGAAGAAGAAGAAATCCATGAGGAAAAGGTAGAGATAGACACATCAAATATGGATGAGATGCATAAGCTTCTTTATGAGCAGTATCTGAGAGACTTTGACGAATTGTATCTTGTATATCAGAAGATGGTCGCTTCCAACCCCAATGATATTCCTCACAGCGAGGTATTCGTCCGTTGGAACAGTCCGGTGCTCGGCATGGTATCGCCGCCCAAGGTATTGGAATGTCTTTCCGACTTCGGTATTTTCAAGCAGTTCAACGGATGGGTCATCAAATCTGTCTGCAGAGATCTTGCCGCAATGAAGGAAAAAAATATGACGCTGCCGATAGTCCACATAAACTGTCCGCATTCTCAGATAGAAGATTTTGCGCTCAACGATATCATAATCGAGCAGTTACGCGAAAACAAAATACCCGCAAAGTATCTTTGCTTCGAGCTTAACGGCGCTTATATTACACGCTCGCTTGAGGATATTGCTCTTCTTACGGATATGGGCGTAAATATCTGTATAGATAATTTTGAAGACTCTGAAGAACATCAGGAGATCTTAAAAGTTATTAAGCCCGGATATATCAAGCTCAGTCACAATATACTGAACTCGGATATATATGCAACATCGGAGAGTGACGAACGCGAAGCGATAAGTGCTGAAAAGAAGTACTTCTCAATGGTAATATACGCGTGTCACGAAAACAACATAAAAGCTTGTGTATGCGGAATCGAAAACAAAACGCAAGACAAGTTGGTCAGCGATATGGGCTTTGATTATAAGCAGGGTTATTTCTACGGAAAGCCCGAAAAGCTCGATATCTGAGATTTTACCGAAAGGACAGCAAATAATGCGGGTTTTAAAGATGCTTCGAAACGTGGTTTTATTTATACTTATATGGGCGGTAACGACTGCGGTGGTTTTTTCAGTCGCGTCATTCATTATCATAAAAATAAACAGACATCTGAATGAGAACGTAACCGTTACACGCTACACATATG
Organism: uncultured Ruminococcus sp.; assembly: GCA_902783995.1. The sequence continues at coordinate 2,616 of CACZTG010000158.1, forward strand.
CCGACCCTGATATCCCTTCCGGCTTTGACGGATACAAGATACTTGTTATATCAGACCTTCACGATGCACCGTTTGCCGAACAGATAATCAATCTTATATATGAAAATAAACCTGATGTAATAGTTATGACCGGTGATATGGCTCAGCTTCCCGACAACTCCGTTCAGGAGTCCGCCAAGATAGGAAAAGCCGTCGGCAAGGATTTTCCTATATATGCCGTAAGCGGGAATCACGAAACACAGGGGGAAGGCTATTACGAGATAATCGACTCATGGGAATGGCATAATATTACGCCTCTTGAAAACGGTACGGCGTGGCTTGACTCCGGTGGCGATTCAATCCTACTTATCGGTCTTAAGGATCCGATTCAAAGTAATGTATCAGATGATTGCCTTGAAGAAATGCGAAAATTTGTAAAAGATTCTATCCCCGAAACGGGCACTTTTTCAATACTTCTCAATCACCGTGCCGGTCTTTACCCCGAACTGAAGGATACCGGAGTGAATCTTATTCTTTCGGGCGACCTTCACGGAGGAATTGTCAGGCTTCCGTTATTAGGCGGTCTGATAGGGAAAGATGTCGATTTGTTTCCGCAGTACGCCTACGGTTATGTAAAAGAAAAAGACTCTGCGGCAATGATAGTCAGCGGAGGCTGTGACAAAAATCCCCGAAAAAAAAGGTTTCTGAACCAGCCCGAGCTTGTTCTCATAACACTTAAGGCTACATGAGCGTAAAGTGCCGCATATCGTAATAGCTTTTAAACAGGAGCTGAAAATCATATAATGAACAGTAAAAAGATACAGCTTTTGGTGTGCTTTATCCACGCGCATACAGGCGGCGCAATGACATCACTTGTAAATTTTCTCAATGCGCTTGACACCGACAAATATGATGTTGACGTGATATTTTACGAAAACGGACCGGAACGGTACGGTATCAAGCAGGAGATAAATATTCTCCCGCAGGGGAAAATACACCATAAGCTTTCAATAAGCAATATTGTAAGAAAAATGTTTTCTTTGCCGTATATTATCTCAAAGGTCAGGGAGATATACTATAAAAAGGTCAGAAAAAACAAACGGTTGGCTATTCAGATAATGTCCCGCCAGGGATGCAAATATTCTCGTCAGATTGAAAAGGAATATGATGTTGCTGTAGCCTATGAGACAAATTGGTGTCTCAACTATGTTATGACGCGAGTCAAGGCAAAGAAAAAGATACTGTGGTATCACGGCGATTTTGAAAAATCGGGAATGGATCTCCGTATTGACCGCAAGGCTTTCGACAATGCCGATGCTTTGGTTTTTGTCAGCAAAAACGTTGCCGAACGTTACAGGGAAAAATATCCCGAACACAGAGACAAAACCGTATTTATACCAAATCTTCTATCGTCGGATTTTATCAGAAGTAAAGCCGTCAGCGAAGCGGAGCTGCCGTTTGGTGAACCGCAAAAATATATAAAGCTTCTTACGGTCGCCAGGGTCCAGTTTGAGGATAAAGGCTTTGACAGAGCCGCCGCTGTTTTCTCAAGGCTTAAAAGGGAAGGGCTTCTCGGCAATATGAAGTGGGTCATAATCGGTGACGGACACGACAGCCCGAAGCTTGATGAAATCATACGCTCCGAAGGGCTGACAGATGTCATATACCCGATAGGTGCAAGAACAAATCCGATACCCTATATGAAAAAGTTTGACGCGTTTTTCCTGCCATCGCGTCATGAAGGAAAACCGATGGCTGTAACGGAAGGATTTATAATGGGGCTGCCCGCAATAGTTACAGAGTACAGCTCCGCAGCCGAACAGATAAAAAACGGTATCGACGGGCTTATCTTTGATAACAGCGAAGAAGGGCTTTACGAGGGATTAAAGAAACTGCTTTTATCCCCCGATATACTTAAAGAGCTGAAGAAAAATGTTGCCGGCAATGACTACGGAAATGAAAAGGATATAAGACTTTTTGATAAACTGATTGATGATATTTTGTAAAGGATTTTGTTGCTTTTAACGGAGGTGACCAAATATAATTACGCTGACAGATTCAGAGAAAAAACTGCTGGATGAGCTAAAAAAAAGCAGCTCCGAAACCTATTTCCATTGTCTGAGAGTGAAAAATCTTACTGCAAAAATGATAGAGCGTATGAATTCATCCAATGCGGCAGATTTTTCGGGCAAGGATACAGACAGTATATGTAAGGGCGCATTATTCCATGATGTCGGTAAGCTTTATACAAGGAATTTTGTGCTGACAAAGCAGACAGGTTTATCCGAAGAGGAAAAAGAGCATATCAAAACTCATACGCGGTACGGTTATGAAGCGATAAAAAGCGGGCTTAAAGACGGAGAACAGGAAACAGTAAAAAACATCCTTCTTTACCATCATGAACGTGTGGACGGTTCGGGATATGAACATATGGCCGAATTGCCGCTTTATGTACAGATTGTATCGATATGCGATGTGTTTGACGCCCTGCATTCGGACAGAAGCTACCGTGCCGGTCTGCCAAAGGAAGTATGTATGGAAATTATAAGGGAAGGAAAAAGCGGTGCTTTTGATGAAAATATCATAGAATATCTGGCACAGATTACGGAGAATATTGATTAGTTCCGTTGTTTTTAGCACCGGCGCACATTTGTATGGCGCCGGTGTTTTCTTTTTGTATCTTTAAACGCCAAAAAAAGCACTCCTTGGGGTTACTCCGGGGAAGTGCTTTTTGGTTATTTTCTATTTATCGAGCGGCTTCATCGTCGGGAACAGCAAAACATCACGGATTGCCGCGGAATCGGTAAGAAGCATACACATTCTGTCTATGCCGAAGCCTATGCCGCCCGTG
>CACZTG010000159.1 GCA_902783995.1 uncultured Ruminococcus sp.
CAAAAAGACCTTGACAATATAATAGACAAGAAATAAGGGGGGATTTGAGTGTTGTTAACAATTTTAGCAGCAGGAGCAGCAACATGTTTAGGAATGAAAATTCATGATAAATATGAGGAAACCTGCACAGATAAACAGCTTGAGCTTTGGAGAATAGAATCCGATTGCGATGAAATTGTTGAGGAAAGTAAGCGTTTGATAAAAGTAACAAAGACTTTATATACAAAGCAGTTTAACGCACTTGAAAAGGTCAGAGATGATGTATATGATACCACATTTAAGAAATTTAAAGATGTTGCGGGAAAAATAGTAAATGTTGAGTTTAACTCTGATTTGGCGGAAAGCAATAAATTTGCAAGCAATCTTGAATCAATAACAGTGCAAATGCCCGAAATTGATGTTCCGTCGATAGAGTATGAGTGGGACGGAGCGCATATTTTTGCAATGGCTGTATTGTCACCTGTAGGAATGGCGCTTGCAAAGCTCGGCGAGCTTGATAAAGCCGTTAATAAAGCTGAACTTGAGCTTTCACAGCTTGAATATGAATATGAGCAGATAAAGACGGAGTGCGCAAAAGTTAAAAGCATATATTTGTTGACGGCTACGCTTCGTTTAACCATTTTGAATTTTCAGTGTCTTGCCGATAATGCCATAAAAAGTCTGGAGGAAATAACAACACAATCGGGCTATGATTTTACAAAATATACTCAGGAAGAAAAAGAACACGTTTTTCTTACTTTTAAATTTGTTGAAGCTGTGAATAAGCTTGTTAATATGCAGGTGATAAATAAAAACGGCAATATAAACAGAAAGTTAAAACACTTTATAGAGGTAACATCAAGTGAAGTAAAGCGTCTTACAGCGGAAAGTACTTTATAATAATAAGGAGCGTACCAAGTGGATAACGGTGAAAAAATAGAACAAAATAAAAATGCAAGGGAAACCGGTATATATGTTTCGGTTTTAAACAGCAAGCCTTTTTCAAATGACGTATCTCACAAATTTGACAGAAAAAATTATACAGATAAAGCCAAAATGGATACGTATAAGGAAAAATATTTTAAAGGGAAACAGACCGCAGAAGATGAATTTACAAAACAGACACTGCATTTAAAGCAAAATGCCGCAAGGAACAAATATAAATCAAACGCTTCAAAACATATGGCGGAAACCGACCATACCGTGTCGGAAAAGAATGCGTACGAATTCGGAAAGAAGCTTCCGAATATTACAGATGATGATATTAAAAAGGCAGTGAACAGAAAGTATAATTTCAAGGTGCGAAACGCAAGGGATAACCGCTCTAAGCAAGATGTTTCCGATACAAAGTATATGATGAAACAAGTCGAAAAAGCAGTAAAATCGGATTTGCCGCTTGATAAAAAGGTAGATGAGGTTAAAGAAATTGTAAAAACATCGGGTAAAACAATTACCAATAACGCAAAAGCACAAATTGCGGTTAAGGGAGAACTGGTTGTAAAGTCTGTCGGACGTGAAATAAAAAGTGATGCGCCGGAGGTTTTAAGTACGGCGATAGGAATAAATATAGGCAGATACATAAACGGCGAAATCACTCTTCCGGAAGCGGCTGTAAACTCTGTAAAGGATGCTGCAAATATAGAGGCACGGGCGCTTGTTATAAAGGGTGGCGTTAAAATTGCGCAAAGCGGGCTTGAGCAGCTTGCGGAAAGCGCTGTAAGCGATGCTGTTACGCAGGGCTTGAATATCGTTGCTAAAAATGCCGCAGGAATAGCAACAGTTGCACTTATTTGCGGTAAGTCGGTTATAAGGTGCGCAAGCGGAGAAATAACACCTTCCGAAATGGCGGAAGAGCTTTGTGAAAGTGCCGTAAGCTTAGTTTGTATGAAGATCGGAAGTGCGGTTGGCGAAGCGGCATTAAGCTTTGCCGGACCCGCCGGAATTATTATAGGTAAAATAGTCGGAACGGCAATAGGGTATCTTGTAAGCGCAGGAATATGCAGCGTAATTCAGGAAATTAAAGAAGACAAGAAGCGCGAAGAGCTTACGAAGCTTTATAAGGAGCTTACAGAAAAAGCAAGACGAGAAAGAGAAGAGCTTGAAATGTATCTTGAGAAAGTTCATGCCCGGCTGCGTGAAAATATAATAAGCGGTTTTGAGCAAATTAAAGAAGGTATATTATCAAAAGATACAAATAAAGTTTCTGCCGGAATCGACTACATTTGTATGCAGTTTGGTGTTGAAACCGAATTTAAAAATTATAGTGATTTTGAAAATAAAATACAAGACAAAAATTATGTCTTTAAAATTGGAGCAAATTCCTGAAACAGAGGTGAACTAAATTGAGCAACATAGTACAAAACCGCAGAGTTACCGCTGTGATTCTGACTGTTATATCCGCTGCGGCGTGGTGGGAATGTCCGCTTTTAACTCTTGTTATGTCGGCGGCGGCTGTGGCATTTTCCGCCATGTTTTTTGAAAAAAGCTTTAAGAAACTGATTTTAATTTGCATAAGTATTATTTCGGCTTGTTTAAGCATAGCAAATCTCGATTTGCATATAGGAATAAAATTACTTGAATTTTTCCGTTAAAGGGTGTGCTGTTATGAAGCAGATAAGGCAAATCACGGATATTGAAAAAATAATAGACGAAATAGGCTTTTTGCCTTTCTTTACAAATGAAATTGAAGGTTTTTCCATTGAGGATAACATTTTGCCGAGCCTTTGGTTTTCAAACGAAAATGAAGGTCCGTGGGAATGGAAAGGTCCGCTTGCAAGAAACGGCAAATGCGTTTACGGCAAGTTCTTCGGCGGCAAGGCGGGCTTTATCAGCCTTGAATTTTTCCCCGATTTCGCGAATTACAGGCGTGACGGCTACGACTACGAAGGCTTTTATGAGGACGGCAAGGCGCGTTTTAAGGACAAAACCGTTTTTGACGCGATTTCGGAGCGCGGCTCATATCTTTCAAAGGCACTGAAAAGAGATTTAAATTATGTAAAAGGCGGAAATAAAGGCTTTGATACCGTTATTACAAGGCTTCAAAATCAGACCTTTGTGTGCATTTCCGATTTTGAGTACGCCAAAACAAAATACGGCGAGCCTTACGGCTGGGGCATCGCGAGATATTCCACTCCCGAAAATATGTTTGGCGAAAGCTTTTTTGAGAAGGTCTATAAAACGCAGCCGGAATACTCAAAAGAAAAAATATTTTGTCATTTAAAAAAAGTGCTGAAATGCGCAGATGAGAAAAAAATTTTAAAATTTATAGGTTGAAAAAGATACGGCTCAGTACTATTTTTATTTATTCGGGCAATAGCATAATGATTAATCATTTAAAAGGAATATAAGGGTATGTCTGAAATTACTTTTATTTCCGCCGTGTGGGAGCAGTCTTTGAGAGAATGGCAGAAATGTGCTGTGGCTGCGGTGTGTCTTTTACAAATTAAGGTAACGTTATTTCAAAAATCAACGGCATTTTGGAGCGTGTGCTTGAAATATTAAAATTATGATGAAAGGGGAAAAATTTATATGAAAGTAAGAAAAATATCGGCGTTTATACTGATTCTGGCAATGATGAGCGTGTTTGCGGAGGGAGAGCCTCCGAAACTGCGTCTTAACAATTATGTTGTTGATTTTGCGGACGATCAGGGTACCGAAATAATTGACGGCAGCTATTATGTGCCGGTCAGAAAGGTTGCGGAGCTTTGCCATTTTGACGTTGACTGGAAAGAAGGCTTTGCGGTAGTTACAAAAGACGCTGCGGAATATAAAATTTCGGCAAATACCGATGTTGTGTATAAAAACGCTGAGGAAGAAAAGCTTTTACGTAAAGCATATATTTTAAATGACAGAATGCTTATATCGGAAGATGACGCAAAAAACATTTTTGAGCTTTATGACGATATTGACTGTTATGAGGGAGAAAAGGCACTTCATCAGAATTTTAAATATAACGATGCCGGTTTTTATGCTCTCAATACGACCTTTACGGGCGACGCGAAAACCGTGAGAGGTTTTAGCTGGGAAGCGGAGCTTGATTATGACGATATGATTTTGCAGTTTAAAAAATCAGACGAGTCCGACGATAAGCTTATAAGCGTTACTCCTTACCGTGAAAAGGTCGCTGTTGCGTGGGCAAATAACAAGACCTATGAGGAAGTTCCGCAGCAGGTTTACGACGCGGGCGACTACACCTTTGACTTTGCGACAATGTATGATTACAAATATTTTTATAAAGCGGAAATTGATAATCTTATTCCCGGAACGTCATACTCATACAGAATAGGAAGCGAGTCAAAAAACGATTTCAGTGAGTTTTACACATTTAAAACCGAATATGACGCTGCAGAAGCTTTTTCGGTTATCGCGGTTACCGACCCGCAGGGAAGAACGAGGGAGGAATACGATTATTATACAAAAACACTTAAAAAGGCTTTAGAGGACTGCGATGAGCCAGCGTTTATACTGAACTGCGGAGATTTAACCGATAACGCGTATTATGACGATTGGTGGAGATATTTCTTTGAAAGCGGAAAAGGAATCTGTGAAAGCATACCGCTTATGACGGCAGTGGGTAATCATGATGTACGCGGGGAAAGTGTAAAATTTTATAATTATCATTTCAACAATCCGCAAAACGCAAAAGGGCTTGCGGACGGCTATACACCGAGCGAAACGGCAAGTAAAACTCTGGCTGCTTGTATAAGGAATATTGACAATACCGTTTATTCTTTTGATTACGGAAACGCTCATTTTGCCGTCGTTAATACCGGCAGTGATTCGGGAGACGCGACCGAGCTTTTGAATCTTCAAAAAGAGTGGCTTAGAGATGACCTTAAAAACAGCGATAAAAAATGGAAGGTACTTGTAACACACAGAGGAATTTATGTTGAAAAGATCAGAAAAAATGCCGATAACGCAAACCGCGCTTTTTTAGATATAATAGATGACTGCGGCGTTGATTTGGTTATTGAAGGGCACGACCATACCTATATGAGAACACATGTGATGAAGGAGGGTAAGGTTTCGGAAACCGGAACAATATATGCTTTAATCGGTTCGGCGGCGCTGAAAAGGTATGACGCGACCGATATTCACGAATGGGTAAAGGTTGTAAAGCCGCTTCCGAAAGAGCTTCCGAATTACGTTGTAATATCGTTTGACGGTGAGAAAATTTCATACAGCGCAAAGCTTATTGACGGAACGGAAATAGACAGCTTTGAAATATTTAAAAAAGCGGGATAATGAGGAAAGTTGAAAATGGAAAATGAAATAGGAATAAACTCGCTCCCCGCAGCGAGTTTATTCCCGACATATTAACTATTCATTAAAAAGAAAGCCTCCGGGGCAGAAAGGCACGTCCGAAACAACCTTTATTTCCGCCGTGTGGGAGCAGTCTTTGAGAGAATGGCAGATAAGAGCCGGCTTATAAAGCTGTTCCTCGGCAATCAGTTTTATTTTACCGTCTATTATACATTCAGCTTTGCCTTTTTCATGCATATCCTCACACAAAATGCCAAAGGTATTGCCGCTGAACCGGAAAGAAACCCCTTCGCCCTTATGCATTTCAAAGCAGCGGGGAAGATGCCTGTTGACAAACGGTCTGACAGACGGTTTACCTGAGAAATCGAATTTTTCGGCAGGAACAAAACGCGGATTTTTTATTTCATATTTACCGATTAACGGTGCGTTTGTTTTCGGCAGACGAAAAAATTTGCCGGTGTTACCGAAAATACAATTGATTATATAATCGGCATAGATTTTATAGCCCGAATCGTTTGGGTGAATATTATCGCCGAATATTTTGTCAAAGCTTATTTTTTCTTCCGAAACAAGAGCTTTTATGTATGATTGTATATCTATTTCGGGAATACTGTAATTTTTTGCGACTTTTCTGTGAGCAGCTCTTTTCGTGTTATATTTATTATCTGTTGTGTAAATAAAAACAATACAGGGTATTTTGGGCAGATTTATAAGATTTCTTACAATATTTTCCATATAAAAAACCGTGTCATCATCTGTTTTAAGAATATCGTTGCAGGCAAATTCCACAAAAACCAAATCCGGCTCATATGCGCATACATCATCATACAGTCTGAAAAGACCAAATTCGGAACCTGTTCCGCCCCAGCCTGCGTTAATAATATTGACCTTTTGTTCACTGAAATGCTGTTTGAAGCTTTTTCCCACGATATCGACATAAAAGCTTCCCGGCGTTGCTCTGTCGGTGCCTTCGGTTATTGAGCCGCCGAGGAAAGCTATAGTGAGAGCCGGTGTTGTTTTGTTTAAAGCGTCAAGTCCCGTCATTTTTATTTTCCTTTCCGAACGAAAAATTTTATGTGTTTTTGTCCTGTATTTTGTTTACCTTGCGATATTGGGACGGTAGCAGTCCCGTTATTTTTTTAAAAGCTCGTCTGAATGATAAAATAGTCGGGTATCCGCACATACCGGCAACCTCCTCAATGGTCAGGACGCTGTTTGTTATCAGCAGTTCACAGGCAAGGTCGATTCGCTTTTTTGTAATGTATGAAAGAAAAGAATCGTCAAGATTTTTTTTGAAAAGTATCGAAACGTATTCCTCCGTTATGTTAAATTTATCGGCAATAAGATTCCTTGAAAGCTGAAAGTTTGAAAGCTCTTTGTTAATAAACACGATAATTTGTTCAAACAGAGAAATGTTATTTATGTTATTATTTGCAAGTCGGATAAAAGCTTGTCTGTATTCTTCAACCGATGAATGCCTGGGCGTGGGAAAAGTCTCTGTTTTTTTAAAAATTCTGTCAAAACAGACATATAAATAATTAAGTATGTCAATATCGTTCGGTTTATTTTTATTATTTGCTATAATTATATCAAATATAGAGTTTATTATTCTTATCTGACCATGGAAAACTGCATCGGAAAGAGCCGTTTCAATCTCGATGGGGAAGAAGGTTTGCCCGTTACTTAATTCACGTTGTATGTCTAATTTTTTTATCATTATGTTATTTCTTGCTTCAAAAAATGAGTTTTCAAGCTCAGATGATGAATGAACCACGGGACCGAAAGCATAATCCAGATCGTATCCCAGGGTTTTTATAAGAATCGTATCCGAAACCTTTGAAATATCGTCAAATATTTTTTTCTGTTCATTGCTGCCGTAATCCGAATACAGTATAAAACATATATTGTTAATACCGATATTTACATAAAAGGACTGAGGATATATTTCTTCGATAACATTTTTTATTGTAAATTTTATCAGCTGTATTTCTTTCGCCAGGTTTAGCTCACTTGATGTTTTAAAATTTATGTCATAAAAAAGTACGCAATAGTTTTTCGAGGGAGGGATTATTCTGTTTATATTATAGTAATTTTCTGTTTTTATATTATTGGATTCTCCGAATAAATATTTTCTGACGTATTCGCTTTGAACATAAGGGTAAAAATCATTAATTTGTTTGCTTTGCAAATTATTGGTTTCAATAATATTTTTAAAAATCCTTTTATTGTGTTTTGTAGATATTATAGCTATTGCAAAACATATAATAAGGCTTATTAAAAATATTGCAATCATAATATTGCGGTATTTGACGCTTTTTATTGTTATTTCACTGTAGGGAATAATCGCGACAAGGTGAAACGGCGTGTTGCGTATGGCAGAATTGCACAAAATATATTTTTTGTGCCTGATTTCTTTTGTTTCAATATTTTTTATATCAGAAAAAAATACAGGTTCTATAACGTCATTATTAAACATAAAATTATTTTCAAATAAAATATCGTAGATTTTATTTTCATTATGTTCCATAGGCGTTATAAGCGACTTTATCCCGTTATTGTTGTATATAACAACTACCTGAACAAATGATATATTATTATCGGAGTTTAATGACGAAACCATTACGGGTACAGAAGGGTATAATTTATTTATATAGTAAAAATTCTCCATTAATATATATGTGTTATTATATACAGGTAGGAAAATATTTTTTTTCAGTTCTTCAAGATTTGATTCGGCGGAATATAGCATATTGGATTTTGTTTCAAGCCGGTAAACCGAATTTTTGTCTATAACAGTATCGCTGTTTTTAAAATATAAAAGAATATTATCCACTATAGAAACAGAAGCGACAATACTGTTAAGCCTGGAAGAAACGGATTTTAAAGACAATACGTCAGGCTCGGATTCGTCAACGGTATTTATTATTGTCATATCGCTGCCCATAGTATTTATGGAATTTAAAAGAATATTTTGTTCCGAATTAAAAGAATAAATCATATTGTTTGTTTCGTTCAGAATTGTGGAAAATAAGTTGTTCCTGATATTTTGAAACAAATAAAAATAATTTATAATGCTCGATAAATTCATAAGTACTAATATAAATACAACCGGGGTAAAAAACTTCTTTTTGTTTAAGACATTTATTTTTAGCATATGAGCAAACTCCTTTTCATTGTTTAAATTATACAATATAAAACCCATAAAATCAAGTCACTTTTTACGAATATATATCAAAAATTCACATTTTGATACTTTTTTTTAGTATATTTGTGTGTTAATATTATTATGTACATTATTTGTAAATCAAAAATTTTAAAGGAGTTTAAAAAATGTGTAAAAAAGTCTTTTTAATTTTCATTACTGTCTTATTATTGGCGAATATCCGCATAATAGCAGCTCAAAACCGGACAACCGATGAAGATATTGAAGGCAGAGTTGCTGTGTTGCAGGCGTTAAATATATATAATCTCTCCTCAAACAGTGATGATGTATATAAAAAGGAAATTTTAAGAGATGAATTTGTTGCCGCGGTTATGAGAATGGCTTACCCGGATGTAAGTCAGTTTTATACGGAGAACGGTTTTGCGGACGTGCCGGAGGACAGCATATTTATAGATGAGATAAACGCTGCTAAAAGTATCGGGCTTGTATGCGGCGTATCATATGGAATATTTGCACCGGACAAGCCGATGGCGCTTAAGTACGGCATTTTGCTCATTAAAAAGATTTTAGGATATGAACAATTACCGGACAGCAGTGTTATATCAAAAGGCTTATGTAAGGGAGTTGACCTTTACAGCGAAAATCTGAGTGTGGAATCAGCCGTAAATCTTCTTTATAATGCTCTTGAAATTGACAAAATGATGTACGATTTAAACGGTAACTATAAAATAAAAAAGGGCGTAACCCTTTTAAGCGATAATCTTGGTATCGAAAAAAGAGACGGAATAGTGGAAGCAAACAAGGACACCTCGCTTTATTCGGGGCAGGGAACAGGCAATGAGAAATATGTGGTAATTGACGGTATCAGATATAAAGCACCGAAAGAATTACACGGGTTCCTCGGCTGTGAGGTAACGTTTTATTGCAGGGACTACGATTCCGATGAGGCGGAAATTATATACTTTTAC
>CACZTG010000160.1 GCA_902783995.1 uncultured Ruminococcus sp.
ATATTTTACTCCGAGACTTGTATATGTATAAAATTGACTTTTTTGTTCCATAGTTTTATAAAAACCTTTCGGTACAGGAATTGCGCAGCCTATTATACATTTACCGTTCGGCAAGATATTTAAAGGGTTTCTCTGCGGGTTTGTTCCCTCAAAAAGCTTCAAATCGCCTATTCCGCAAAGAACCGCCCCAAGCTCTTTTGCTTTGCTTTTTATTTGCTCCGCATTAAGCATAGCTGTAAATCTCCTTTCCTTTTATCTGTCCATTTTCCATGCCTTGCCGTGGCGCAGCGGCTCTTTAAATCTGCCTTCCATACAGCCGCCCTTTTTTTCAAGCATTGACACGCACGCTCTTATACAGCCGCCGCACTTTGCCATATTATAGCCTACCCAGCTCGGAAAATATTTTTCAAGCGCTGTATAAACCTTCATAACCTCTTTTTCGTTTGCGTTATCGGTTACGCCTTCAAGCAAATCGAGCATACCGTTTTCGTTTTTATCAAAAATTTCTTTCGGAACAAACGGATTATAATACCTGCCGCCATGTGTATAGAACGCGTAACAGCGCCACATATCAATATCGCCCCATTCGCATTTTTTACCCGCGAGGTCAACTGTCACGGTTTTTCCGGAATTAATCTTCGGTATGCAGCCTCCGGGACACTCTCTCACGCAGGCTCCGCATTTTCTGCAAAGCGGCTCGCCCGAATACATTTCATCATATTCAAGCTCCGCATCGGTAAATATAAAAGCGACACGCTGAAGCGGTCCGAACTGCGGTGTAAGAAGCATTTTACTCCAGCCTATTTCGCCTAAGCCGCAGGCAACCGCAGCAATACGAAACTGAAACTGCAAGTCCGGCGGAACTTTTCCTTCCGCAACCTCACGGGTAAACTGCACGCTTCTGTGATGCGCCGTTTTGCCTTTAGCGTGTTTACTGACTTCAATCTGTTCTTCAGGTGAAAGCGTGTTACCGGGGCTGCCGTCCATATCGGAAACAACTCCTCTTGCGCCTGTATTTCTGTAAACAAACGCCTCATATCCCTCATCTTCAATTATTCTACCGACATGATGAAGTACGGCAGGCGCAAAAATCTCGTTAATGCCTCCGTATGCCATAGAAGGGTACTGATAAAACTGCGTTCCTTCTTCAATACCTCTTTGAACGCCTCTCGGTATTCTGAAAACAAAACCGATTATACTCTTAATTCCCGGAAACAGACGTCTCGGGTCCATCTCCTTCGGCGCGCCATCAAAACGCGAAACCGGTCCGATGCCGCAAGCGTCAGCGCCGGCTTCAAGAGCAGCCTTTTTAATCATTTCACTCGTCAGCATAAAAAACCATCTCCTCAAAGCTAAGTAATGCTTTTTCTGTATTATATACAAGCTTATCGCTTGTTACCTTTTTTTCTATCAGACTGTTTTCAAAAAAATAGGGTTTTATTGTTTCCGTATGGTTAGGTTCAAGAAGCGAAAGCACACTACCTGTAAATTTTTTATTTTTAATATACGCGTCAAGAACTCTAACCGGATTTTCGTTTACTCTTGTAGCAAGCTTCATTGCCGGAAACAAGCCTTCATACAAATAAATATCCTCGGGACGAATAAAATTTGTGATTTCCGCCAGCTTGCCGATATTTTCTCTGTTTTTTAAATAGCTGTGACATATTCCCTCAAAAGCGTAACCGTTATCCATAGCCGAAATTTCACTTTCATGTGAAACAAGATTATCGTGAAAGGTGTGAGCGGAACAATTATTAAGGCATCCGCTGTTTGCAAGCGCGTACAATGTTTTTCCGTTTTCGTCACACCATAATTTCATACGTTTTATCGCGGTAAAATCACGGTTAAGCTCACGTTTTAAATAAAAGCTGTCAAAAAATTCTTTTACATAATCCATACCCTCTTCCGAGCCGATACACATATTTACGGAAGCACGTATATCAATACCGGAAAAGTTTGTCTTAATAAATTTCGCGATAAGAGGCGAAGTCGTTGTAACGGATTTTAAACCATATCTCGTTTTCACAAAATCTATGCTGTCGCCCACCTTTTCAAAAAAAGCACGGGACTGGCTGTCTTTACCGTAACAAGCGGCGTTAAAAAGAAGATTCATATTAAGCCCTTCATCTGACAGCTTTTTCAAGTCAGCGTTCATTTTTTCCAAAGCATCAAAAGAGGTCATATCGTTACGCTTTATCTGATTATTTCTTCCGTTCGGAAAATCCGCCCACGAAAAATATATCTCATCAATATCTTTTTTATATTCCGTTATTTTATCCGTAAATTCCGAATCCGAAAAAAGCTGATAGCCCACGGAAAATTTCAATTTATACACACTCCTTTCCAAAATTAAATATATTAATATTTCCATATTGACTATATCATATTTTTGTGATATAATGTATCACAAAAGCAACAAGAAATATAATAAAACAAAGAAGTGATTTTTACAATGAATTTATCCGACTTAAATCCTCATATACGCTACGCAAGAATACATAAAACGCATTTTAACAACGTTAACGAATACAGTATTTGTTATGATTGCAGAATTTTTTTCGCAAAAAAAGCCGAAGGTCATATTATTGCCGATAATACAAAATATAATATTTCAATCGGCACAGCGATATATCTTCCTCCGCTTACTAAATATAAATTGAATTTTTCGGAAACTCCGAATTTTGAAATTATTGTTCTTGATTTTGACCTTGTAAATGATTTTTCGGATTTAAAATCAGGTCTCGGTACCGCAACAGAAAAAAATTTCAATAAAAATAAATTCTTAAATTATCCGCTGCCCGAACTGCTTTTAAAACCTATTGTAAAGCAAATACCTCAGCTGTTACAGCCTCTTTCGCAGTGCACAAAAAATTTTCTTATATGCGACCGTTTTTACAGAGAACGCTCATCGGCAATTTTAAAACTTTGCCTGCTTGAATTTATCCGTGAAAGTCAAAAGAACGAAACATATTCCGGACTTTGTGAAAAAGTAATAGAATATATCCATATAAATTACGCAGACGCCGGCCTTTCAAACAAGATAATTTCTGATGTGTTCGGATATCATCCATATCATTTAAGCCGTATTATCAAGCATGAAACAGGTAAGTCATTGCGCCAATATCTTATTGACTACAGGCTGCAAATGGCGAAAAATCTGCTTCTTACAACCTCAGATGATGTTGAACAAATCGCGTGGAAAACAGGTTTTGCATCAACAGCGTATTTTGTCAAGCTGTTTCATCAAAGAACAGGCGTAACACCTAAAAGATATCGCCGCTTCAAACTCCATACAGAGCTTTAATTTTAACTTTACGGCTTCCGCTTTAATAAGCAACAGCACCTTTTGTATAAAACAAAAGCACAGGCGCAGATGTATTCGTCCTGTGCTTTTAAATTCTGCCTGCAGAGCCATCAGAATTATACTGTCCGAAAGAACAATGCAAAAATAACATACGAAAATACCTTATCGGATTTTGAACATTAGTTTGACGATTATGTAAAAAATGAGCCTTTTAAAATACTATTCCTCCTGCAGCTTTTTAACCAGCGGAAAATAGAAAAACATTAAGGTAATAATCGATAAAACCCATCCTATCGGCCAGACAAGATAGAGAAAGGTCAGGTTATGCGGACACATAGGATAAATCATATACACCCATACAAAGCGAAACAGGCACATATATGCAAGAGTCGCCGCGGCAGGAACTATGGGCTTGCCTATACCCTTCAGTGCCCCGCCCATAATTTCATTTATACCGCACAGAAAATATGTACTCGATACAATTATCATCTTTTGACGGGAGAATTGAATAACCTCCGGCGTTCCTGACATTACCGAAGACAGCTGTCCCGAAAAAACCGCAAAAAGAGCTCCGGAAACCGCACCTACCACTGTCGTGATAAGTATTGCCTTAAATACAGCCTCCCTCATTCTTTTTATATTTCCCGCACCTATGTTTTGAGCAACATACGGCACAACAGCGAGTGAAGGCGCATAAATAATCTGATACATCACGCCGTCAAACTGATTCGCAATTGAAATGCCTGTCGTGGCGTATGCACCGAAGCCGTTTACCACCGTCATAATTATAACATTCGCCAGTGAGTACATAGCCGTCTGCAGCCCTGACGGGATTCCCAAAAACAGCATTTCTTTAAGCTCTGTGCCGTAAAATCTGATTTTTCTGAAATTAAAATTTATATCTTTTATGCTTCTTAAAGCCCTATACGCAAGCAAGCCTATAACCGCATCCGAAATAATTGTTGACGCGCCGACTCCGCCGGCCCTCATGTCAAATACCGCAACAAACAAAAGCGTACATACAGTCTTTATAATTCCACCCGTAATCAGAAAGTACATAGGTCTTTTTGTATCACCTGCCGCACGTAAAACCGCGGCGCAAAAATTATAAATCATAAGAAACGGTATCCCGAAAAAATACATTCTGAAATACAGTGAGGCTTCTTTTATCAGAACATCGGGGCAGTTTATAATTTTTAAAAAAATTTCCGCAAATACCGCACCGATAATCATAAGCAGCAAACCGCCTGTGACAGCCAAAGAGACAGCAGTCATTACCGATTTTTCCGCTTTATTCTTATCGCCCATACCTATTCTTTTTGCAGAAACAATATTTGCGCCTACGGACAAACCCACCAAAAGAGCTGTACACAGCGTTATCAGCGTTCCCGACGCGCCGACGGCACCAACCGCGCTGTCATTCGAAAAAAAATTAAGAACCGTCATATCGATTATATTAAACAGTATTTGCCCTACATTCATTACAATAATCGGCAGAGCTAACGTAATTAAGCCTTTTGTAACGGAACCCGACAACATATCAACATTTTTTGATTTCATTCTTTTTATATCTCCCGTACTGTAATATCACGCAGCAAATTACCCTTCCGGTATTATACAATAAAACATTCAAAATGTAAAGCAGAGCAAACGTCCTGCATGAAAATTCTGTCATGCAGCGGTATTCTCTGTATGAAATTAAAGTTTGCATTGGTATCATAACACAAGAGGGGCGTAGGAAATCTTATATATTGTGATACAGCCCGCCACCGTCTTTATTCCTCTTTCTTCTTCCCTGTTTTACTTTATCATACTTCTTACAGCATTTGAAACCTGTAAATAGTCATTTGTAAGAATTGTGTCTATACCCATATCTATATATTCGCAGGCTTCCTTCGGGTCATCCGACCAGAATACATTGCAAATAATACCGTGCTGATGCGCTTTTTCCACCGCTTCACGGTTAAAATACGGCTTAAAAAGCTGAACCTTTTCACAGTTTAACCTGATTGCCCTGTCAACAATTTCAAGCGGCTTGTCCTTTACTCCGTTCCAGCCAACGCACCTGCAGATATCAGGCGCAACTTTGTGAAATTCTTCAAGGCATTTATCCGATGAAGTCATAACATAGGCGTGTTTTTCGCAATCATACTGTCTTAACAATTCCGCAATTCTTTCATACTGCGGCTCTTTAAATTCAGCGCCCCAAATTTTTACATGTATGTTCATAATAACCGTGCAGGCAAACTTTTTTAGTATTTCTTCAAACCTGACGATTTTTAAATTTTTGAAGTGTTCACCGCTTTTAACGCCGAAATCAAGCTTTAATAATTCATCATAAGTATAGTCCCATACATTTCCTTTTCCGTTTGATACCCTGTCTAATGTGCTGTCATGAATTGATACCAGCTCGCCGTCACCTGTTGACCAGATATCAAATTCAATTTCTTCCGCGCCAAGCGCAACGGCGGCGCCAAGCGCAGGCAAACTGTTCTCGGGGCAGACAGTGTTAAATCCACGGTGAGCGCAAATTCTCGGATACGGCATAAATTTATCTCCCGGTACCATCATACTTCCGCCGGGACGGTACAGCCACGGTCTTCTTCCCTCATCTATATATTCATAATGAGATTTTTCTTTACCCATAAATCCCGCAGGCTTATAATATTTCTCGTGCGGATTTATCTCACAGGTGCCGATTCCTTCACTGTTTTTCATATTTAAAAGCATTTCTCCCTTTGGAGAAACAACCATACTGCAGCCGCATACTTTTGAATCTTCCCCCAATGTTACAGCTGAACGAATCAAATACGCGTTTGTATTATAAGATAAAAACCTGCCAATGAAATCCAACGCGTTATGCGTATCCGTTCTCTGATGTGAGCAGCCTATAATAATATCAACATTTTCTCTTGCCAGCGCCGCAAACCCTTCATACATATAAAAATCATAACACGTCATAAACCCGAATCTGATTCCTTCAAGCTCAATAACATATGGCTTCCTGTATTCGTAACTGTATGAACAATCCAGCTCATTACCGCCCTGCTTCTCTGTTTTAACCTCCGATGGCGCAGGATGCGCCTTGTAATACTTTCCAACAATTTCGCCTTTTTTGTTAAACGCGAATGTAGTATTTCTGTACCCCGTATCACATATGTCCGCAAAATTCGCAAATACGACCGCATTACAGCGCACAGCAGTCTCTTTAACCTTTTTCGTTATATCCCTGTTGTATTTTTCTATTGACTCATGAAACATTTTACCGTCTTTTGTATTAGCCGGTATATCGCAGTATTCGGGCAATACGATAATATCACTGTCATCACTGCATTTGTCTATCAATTTGAGCATATTTTTATAACATTTATCCATATCATTATAATCCATCGAATAATACGGCTGAATAACAGAAACCTTCATAGCTTTTCTCCCTCTGATGCTCCCATGTTATATTTTTTCTGTCGGCAAAATCAATACCGAATCGCTTAAATCCACAGTGTTCCTTGCAATTTTCGCAGTAGTTTGTTCGCTGTACAAGCCTTTATTATTCGTATGACGGACATAATGCTCATTATCCGCCGACGCAATATCTATTCTGAGTCTTTCACCCTTTTTAATCAAAAACGCGTGCTCATCAAATATAAATTTTAAATCCGCATAAGTATCGGGTTGATAATTTCCAAGCTGATAACAAAGCGATGTTATATCATCTCTGAGTCCAAAATCGCCGCGCTCTTTTTCTATACTTAAACGCATATAAAAGCAGGTGTCTTCGCAGTCCGATTTTACTTTCAGCATTGCCGCCATTTTGCCCTTTACAAACGTTTCTTTTTCAAAAGGCTTTGTATAAACGGAAATTATATCATGCCTCGAATTGGGCTTATCCTGAAAAACACTTCCGCCGAAAGCGCGTGAAAGTCCGCCTTTAAATCCGGGTGCATCATACGGATTATATATATACGAAACTTCTCCGTTTCCAAGCTTTATTTTCATCGTACTGTCCGCATTGTAAAACTCATCTGTTACCCACTTGTTTTCAAACAATCTGTAATATGTGATTTTCCCTTGCTCAAACGGTGATTTTTTGATTTTTCCTCTTATATAATCAAACCATTCTGTTTCATAGTTTTCGCCAAACCGCTCTATTCTTCTTCCCTTCGGAAACTCTATTGCGGAATTATCATTTTCTATCCGGTCTCCGTGATTGTACGGTGAAACCACCAATGCGGACATTTTTCTGCTTTCGTCACTCATCTTATTCCACATATCGAAAATTCCGCCGGTATATATATCATAAAATGCCGTTGTAAATAAGACAGGAAATTTTACATCATCGGTTGCGTTTCTTGCGTCCGTTCCGCCGTTATGTGTTTTCCAGAAAGCGTCATTCGGATTGGGAGATTTTAACATTTCATCAAAATCTGCGGAGGGCTCACCGAAGACTGTTTTGGTAAAATCCTTTAACGGAAGCATATCAAAGGTCTTTAACGTATAATTTTTCTTCATATGCGATTTCGCTTTATACATTTTAACATACCAGCCGCCGTGCAGACCGCTTTTCATAAACCCGTTCCGATAGCACATATTGTATCTTTCACTGTCCTGAACGCCGAAAACCGCGCCTTTTATATCATCGGCAAACGGAGCTGTAACGTACCATAAGGACGTAGTATAGCTGCCGCCTTTTAAGAAAATCTCTCCGTTATAAAACTCCTGCTGCCTTATCCATTTAAGCAGAGCAAGACTGTCTTTACGCTCGTTAATATACGGAATACAATCCCCTTCGCTTTTGCCTCTGCCGCGGCAATGCTGAAAAACAACGGCATATCCGTTTTTAAGCCATTCTTTTTGTTCATTCAGGTAAGATAAAGCCACGTCTTCCTCATCTTTATCTTCATATATATCAACATACGGACTGCGCATAACAACCGTCGGATATTGATTGTGCTTATCGGGCAGTAATATAACTGTAAATAATTTTACTTTCTCCGAAAGGACATATTTGTAACTGTAACTAAACATAATTTATAACCTCTTTCCGGCAATATTATATTTTAAATATTGATATAATTATACTATATATTGCGGAAAAATGCAATATAAAAAATATACACATATCCCGAACCGGAAAGATTTATATACCGTTCAGTCTCGCACCCACAGCACCGCCGGGGTGAATAAGGGCAAACTGTTCTTCGGTATATCCCGTTTCCTCTATGATTGCCGTCTGAAGCGTATGAAATATCATAATAAGAGCTGTTGTGCTGGTTGTTCCCTGCATATTATGCTTATCCGTTTCACGGTTTACGTACTGTTTTAACACAACATCAGCGCCTTTTGCAAGCGGTGACTCCAAATTTTCCGTAACGGTTATAACCTTTACACCCTTCTTTTTGCAAATATCGAGTATCGGCATAAGCTCTGCCGTTTTACCTCCTCTTGAAGCAAAAAGCATTACATCTCCATTTTTAAGATAACCTGTGCCGCCGTGCACTGCTTCGGCGGGAGAAATAAACTTTGCGGGTCTTTCCGCACAGCACATAAGATGCGCGAAATGTTTGCAGGCAATCCCTGAATGTCCGCAGCCCGATGTTCCTATTCTTTCGGCGTTTTTAAGCAGTTCTACCGCTTCGGAAAACTTCTCTTTATCAAAATATTTTTTCATTTCCCTTAAACAATCCGCCTCAATATCATAAGCGTTAAGGGCAGAATCCAATGCTTTTTTACTTATCATTTTAATCTCCTTCAAAACAATTTACGGTCAAGCTCGCAGTATCTTTTATAGCAATCGGTATAATCTTCACCGCCGGGCGTATAGACCTTATTTTTTCTGACTGCAATATTTGCCGCTGTTTCCACGTTTTCAAATACTCCTGTCGCCGTACCTGCAAGTATAGCCGAGCCGAGACACGCCGTTTCCTCGTTTTTAAGCGTTACAAACGTTTTACCTGTCATATCCGCCTTAATCCGACACCACAACGGGCTCATGGCGCCGCCGCCCATTGCGCGTATTTCATTACAATCCGCTTTTATATAATCAAGACTTTCTTTTAACATACAAGCGACGGATTCAAGTATGCTTCTTACAAAATGTCCTCTCGTATGCTCCATTGTAAGTCCGTAAAACACGCCCTTTGCGTCAGGGTTATATTTTGGCATTGTCGCCCCGCACAGGTAAGGTAAAAATGTCAGTCCCCCCGAACCTGCCGGTATTTTTTCCGCCAAAGCGTCAAGCTCTTTAAAACTAAAATTCTCGCATAAATTGTTTTTGAACCATTTAAGCGCGATTCCCGCTGTCGGTGTCCACGCCAGCAAGCAGTATTTACCGTCATAATTTATATGACAAGGTATTTTACTGTCGGGGTTATATCGCGGAATATTATCGGAAGGCACAAAAACAACCATTGTAGTACCCGTCATTTCACTGATTATACCTTTTTTTACAACTCCCGCGCCGATTGCGCCGGCAATTTGGTCTATTGCTCCGGTCACGGCTTTTATACCCTTATACTCTCCTATAACCGTTCCGCAAGGTACAATTTCCGGAAGAACGCTTTTCTGAACGCCGATAAACTCAAGCATTTCATCCCACCATATTTTTTTTGTTATGTCAAAATATATGGTTGAGGACTGCAAGGTCGGCTCTGTCACAAAACAACCTGTAAGCTTATATAAAAGATAATCCTCCAAAAGGAACACTTTTTTTACGTTTACAAATATCTGAGGCTCATTTTCTTTTACCCATAAAAGCTTGCTTGCAGGCCATGTCGCGGTTACTTCGGGCTGTCCCGTCACTTCGTAAACTTTCTTTTCACCAAAATGCTCCTTTATTTTTTCCGCCTGTACCGACGCTCTGTTATCAAGCCATACAATTGCTTTTCTTAACGGGTTTCCGCTTTCATCTGTCAAAATTATGGTTTCGCACTGTGTATCTATACTGAAAGCGTAAATTTCATATTCCGCAGAGATTTCATCTATCGCTTCTCTCGCAAGCCTAACATACTCATCTGCCGGAAATTCCACTCTCTCGCCCTTTGTTTCAAGTGTATAATCCTTTGTGACAGACTTAACCAGAAACGCGTTTTCGTCAAAAAGTGCCGCTTTAAGCGAAGTCGTTCCCACATCTATTCCAAGTAAATATTTCATCTTATTTTCCCTCTTTACAGATATTACAAAACTATAATATTCGATACACACTCCGTAATCGCAGCGATATCATCATTTTTCGACTCGTCCGCATTAGTGACAATATAATCCGCCATATTAAGCGGAGCAATATGCGCAAACGCGGTTCTGCCAAGCTTGCTCGAATCCGCGGCAATTATTTTTGTCGCGGAATGTTCAAGCATAAGCCTGTCAATTTCCGCCTCTTTGTCATAAAATGTTGTAAACCCCGCGGAAGGGTCTATTCCATCTACGGAAAGTATCAGTTTGTCGGCATGATATTTTTCAAGCTGATTATTTGTATTATCACCATAGACAAAACGGTATTTTGAATTTACCGCGCCGCCGAGAAGAACAACATTAAAATTTGGATTCCCGCTTGCTTCAAGCGCAATCGCTATAGAATTTGTAACTATGCTTAAATTCATATTTTGGGGGATTTTCCGCATTATTGTAAGCGTTGTTGTTCCCGAATTAAACATTATTGTATCATTTTCTTCTATCATTTCCGCAATTTTTGACGCTATGAGTTCTTTCTGCCCGCGATTTTCCAGAAGGCGCTGCTGCATATCCATATTAAAATAGGTCTTATAAGAGCTTACAGCGCCGCCGTGTACGCGTGAAAGAAGCCCTTTTATTTCGAGCTCCGCAAGGTCTGTCCTTATTGATACATCTGAAATTCCAAACATTTCAGCAAGCTCATTAACCTTGACTTTACCATTTTTATTTATAAGCTCAATTATTTTTTCTCTGCGTTCAAACTGATTCATAATCGGTCTCCATTTCTTAAACAATAACAATGCAGAGTTCTGCATTGTTATTGTTTAATGCGCGTCTCCACATTTTAAGCTGATACAGCATAAACTGCCTGATTATGAGGCTTTATCTTTTTTGCTGTAAATCATAGTGAAGGTCGTATGCCTTTTCTTCTTCTGTGAACTTATGTCTTGTGTCTATGACCTCGCCATTATTCCACTTTCTGTCGCCCACATCCTCTGTTGTTCCCATAACGGTAACATTGACCTGTCTGCGGCGAGCGATAACATGGTCCCAGTCAATGAAATATACATGAGCGAACTGTCCTCCGTCAACAACGCCGTCCTTGATAGTCATTGTTTCGCTTCTTCCGAAGAAACAGCTTCTTAAATGTCCGTCGGTATTCATACTTGAATAATCGCCGGGCTCATTTACATATCTGCCGTACTGAGCATGAATAGGTCCGGGGTGGCGGTACTGATGCTCCTCCGCAAAGTCGGGTATCATTTTTCTCATAATGTCAAGAAGGTCATGCTGTAAAAATTCAAGGTCAAACGAATCTATATCGTGTGAACATTCCTGAACCATAACAGAACATGTCGTATGATGTGACACTATGCTTACCGTTCCGTTTTTAACTCCCGACGCTTCAACGATTTCCTTTATTTCCTTTGAAATATCGTGAAATGTCGGTATCCAGCCTCTTGACTGTAATTCAATTTCCTTCTGATAAACTTTGTACTCCATTTTTATTTCCTCCTAAATATTTAATTTATTTATGTATTTCATCCCATGCTTTCCGTAAATTGAAAAGCATCTCTTCAACCATTTCATAAGGTCTGTCGGATTTCATAATTCCGCTCGTTGTGCCGGTCGCCTGCGCGCCAAGCTTAATTGTGTTATATACGTCCTGCCCGTTTGAAATTCCCGCGCCCTGCAAAACCATAATATCGGGATTTATCGCGTTTACGGTTTTGATTGTTTCAATAACGTAATTTGAATCGCTTGTCGTGCCTGTCCCGATTAATTCTGTCGGCTCTGCCACTATCATATCGGGGGCGAGCCTTGCTATGTTTTTAACGTCCTCAACCGTATCGGCGCAGACTATCGTCATAAGCCCGACCTCCTCTGCGCGGCGTATGGTTTTTTCTATTGCTTCCATAGAAATCGGCTTTTCGGCGTGATTAAGCATTACACCCTTTGCGCCTGCTGCTTTTACAGCTTCGGGAAGCACAGAGCCGAGACCTCTGCCCGGAGTTAAATAGTCCATATGCTGTGCAAAAACAAATATTCTCTCCGTATTATCCGCAAGAAGCTTTATATCGGTATATTGCGGTGTAACAATAACATCAAGGTCGTATTTCATCGCGGTTTTATCTATTACCTTCGCAAGCTTTAACATTTCCTCGCCGTACATAAAGGCTTTCGGACCTATTTCAAAAAACGGCGGTTTAATTTTTATATTTTTTAACATTGCTTTACTCCTTAAAAATCAAGAATTGTTTTATCGCCGTAAACCGATTTCCAGTCATTCATAAAGCCTTCCACTCCGGCGTCTGTCATCGGGTGCGATATTGCGGTTTTAAATAAATCGGGAGAAATTGTTGCAGCGTGACAACCGCAAAGCGCGCAGGAATGTATTTGCTGACAGTTTTTAAAGCTTGCCGCCAAAACCTCACAATCAAGTCCGTAATTGTCAAATACAGTTACAATATCCTCTACAACTCTTACTCCGTCACCCAAAATATTATCAAGCCTGTTTACATACGGCGCAACAAAGCTTGCCCCCGCTTTTGCGGCAAGAAGTGCCTGCTGAGGCGTGAAAATAGCCGTCATTGTAACGCCTATGCCCAATTTTTTTAGCATCATTGTCGCTTTTAAGCCTTCCTCGCCTATCGGAACTTTTACATAAAACTTTCCGCCAACGGTTTCTTTTATCAGCTTTGCTTCCTCTGCCATTTTTTCTGCGGTAGTTTGTACTGTCTGCACGTGGAGAGCTTTATCGTCACCTATTACATTTCTTATACTTTTAATAAGCGCCCAGAAATCCGTCTTTTCCTTTGAAACAAGCGTTGGATTTGTTGTTACTCCGTCAACCGGATAAAACTCGTTTATGTGCTTTATTGCTTCCAGATTACCTGTATCTATTAAATATTTCATATAACTGTAACCCCCAAAATATCACAAAGATTTTTAATTTTCTCAGTATTATCGCCGTAAGAGATAATATAATGCTGGCACATAACTTTTTCGGCAAAGTCCTCTACATCATCAAGCATTATTTCAAGCCCGGGAAGCTGCGGAGCCGGCTGCGTCCAGCCTGCCTCCTCCCATTTCCGTGGACTGATGCCTTCGCCGACAACCATATGCATATAGTATTCGCCGTCAATAGCAGTCAGCCTGCACATTGTGA
>CACZTG010000161.1 GCA_902783995.1 uncultured Ruminococcus sp.
CGTTAGACTTTCCCACCCTTACCACAAGCACTACTGCTACGGCGGCTGCCCCATTATCTATCATACACACATTGAATTATTTTTTTTTTTTTTTTTTTACCATATGTTTGACAACTGCAGAAAAATCTGTAAAAAAATAATCAAAACCCCTTGACAAAACGTAAAATATTGTGTATAATTATTCGTAGAATTATAATAAATGCGATGACCGAAAACAAGTAAGCATTTCCTGTACGTTTTCAGAGAGCTGCCGTTTGGTGCAAGGCAGCAGCGGAAAGATTTGCCGAATACATTTCGAGAGCAGCGCACCGAAAGCATTCCCGCAAGTAGGCTGCGACGGGTGTTCCCGTTACAGAACTATGGTTTGAAAGAACCTGAAAAGGTCTGCACCGTGAGATGCAGGCGAATTGAGGTGGTACCACGGGTACGGATTTTTAAAATCACCCGTCCTCTGAAACTATTATCAGAGGACGGGTTTTTGTTTTGTCCTCAAATGAAAGGAATGGTTTAGGAATGGTTTTGAAGGTAGTATTGTTGTTGGTTTTCTTTGCGGTTATGGTTGCGGTAGGCGTTGTCTGCCGGAAACAGGCGGCAGATGTAAACGGGTTTGTGCTTGGCGGCAGAAATGTTGGTCCGTGGCTTACGGCGTTTGCTTACGGTACGTCTTATTTTTCGGCGGTTATTTTTGTAGGCTATGCCGGTCAGTTCGGCTGGCGTTTCGGTATAGCCTCAACATGGATAGGACTCGGCAACGCGTTTATCGGCTCGCTGCTTGCGTGGGTGGTGCTTGGCAGAAGAACAAGGCTCCAGACACAGCATCTCGGCAGCGCAACGATGCCGGAGTATTTCGGAAAAAGATATAACAGCCCTGCGCTTAAAATTTTCGCGTCGGTTATCGTGTTTGTTTTTCTTATTCCTTATACAGCTTCGCTTTACAACGGTCTTTCGAGGCTTTTTGAAATGGCTTTTCATATTCCGTATGTATGGTGTATAGTTGCGATGTCGGTTCTGACGGGCATTTATGTAATTGCCGGCGGATATATGGCTACCGCGGTTAATGATTTTATTCAGGGCATAATTATGCTTTTCGGTATTATCGCGATTATTGCGGCGGTGCTTGGTCAGCACGGCGGTTTTATCGGCTCGCTTACAGAGCTTGCGAAAGTCAGTGACGCGGACGCAGGCAATGTTCCGGGAGTGTTTAATTCCTTTTTCGGACCAAAACCGCTTGACCTTTTGTTTGTTGTAATACTGACATCGCTCGGCACATGGGGTTTGCCGCAGATGGTACAGAAATTTTACGCTATTAAAAGTGAAAGCGCCATAAATAAAGGTACGGTAATATCGACCTTTTTTGCTGTTGTTGTTGCGGGCGGCTGCTATTTTCTCGGCGGCTTCGGACGCCTTTTCAGTGATAAAATGGAGGTTGCAAGCGGTGTGCCGGCAGGCGGATATGACTCGATTGTTCCGACAATGCTTTCAGGTCTTTCCGATATACTTATCGCCGTTGTGGTTATCCTTGTGCTTTCCGCTTCAATGTCAACGCTTTCGTCACTTGTTTTGACTTCAAGTGCAACGCTTACGCTTGATTTTATAAAAGGAAATATTGTTAAGAATATGAAGCAGAAATCACAGCTTGCCATAATGCGAGTTCTGATTGTTTTCTTTATTGTAGTTTCCGCTGTTATAGCTATAATTCAAGCAAACAGCAGTGTGACATTTATTGCTCAGCTTATGGGAATATCGTGGGGCGCTCTTGCAGGGGCTTTTCTTGCTCCGTTCCTTTACGGGCTGTACTTTAAAGGAGCCACAAAAGCCGCTTGCGCCGTGAATTTTGTGTTCGGAGCAGGTATAATGATACTTAATATGCTGTTTAAGAGCGCATTTCCGCCGATTTTACAGTCTCCGATTAATTGCGGCGTAATCGCTATGGTTGCTGGGCTTGTTATTGTGCCGGTTGTAAGTGCATTTACCAAAAAACCGGAAAACGCAGATGAAATGTTTGCCTGCTACGAGGTTCCCGTTACCGTTCCGGTTAAGGAAGCGCTCGGCGAATAAGAGCGTTTAGGAGAAAAAATGAACATACATAAAATTGATTTTCACACGCATTGTTTTCCTGATAAGCTTGCTGCACGAGCAATTGAAGCTCTCGGGGCTTGCGCAGGGCTTGTTCCGGTGTCAGACGGCACAGCAGACGGGCTTTTAAACCAAATGAATGAGGGCGGCGTTGATATTGCCGTAGTACTCGGTATTGCGACAAACGCACATCAGCAGAAATCCGTGAATGATTTTGCTGCGGAGCTTAACAAAAATCCTCGTTTTGCGGCATTCGGCTCTGTTCATCCCGATGCGCATGACGCAATAGATGAGCTTGAAAGAATTAAGGATATGGGGCTTCTTGGAGTGAAATTTCACCCTGAATATCAGAAGTTTTATGTTGATGATGATAAGATGCGTCCAATATATAAGAAAATTTCGCAGCTTGAATTAATTACGGTGTTTCACGCGGGCGCGGATTATGGCTTTTTGCCGCCTTATCACTGCTTGCCCATGCATATGGAAAACGCTCTTGAAATGCTTGACACAAATGTTATTGCGGCGCATTGGGGAGGCGTAATGATGCAGGAGGAGGTATATAAAAGGCTTTGCGGACTTCCTGTTTATTTTGACACCTCTTTTTCTTACGGAACGACCTGCCTTCAAATGCTTAAAAAAATTGTTCAAAAGCATGGTACGGATAAGCTTCTTTTCGGTACGGATTCCCCATGGCACGGTCCCGAGGAAGAAAGCAGAGTTATTGAGTTTTTGGAGCTTTCTGAGGAAGAAAAAGAAAAAATATACTATAAAAATGCGGCAAAACTCCTAAAACTTGACATTTAACTTGACAGTTTGACTGAAAATTAATATAATATAGTTCAGTAGTCTGAAAACATTTTTTCAGACTATTGATTATGAAAGGATTTGTGCAGTATGATTATTACAGATTTACTTGAACGCAATGCGAGAGAATATGCCGACGAAACGGCGCTTATTGAAATTGCGCCCCACCTTATGGAAAGCACGAAGCTTACATGGAAGGAGTACGCGCTTATTCAGCCGAATCCGTCGGAAAGCGGCAGGCAGGAAATAACCTGGAAAGAATTTGAAAAAAAGGCAAACCGTTTTGCAAATCTTCTTTTAAGCAGAGGTATAAAAAAAGGCGATAAGGTCGCTATACTTCTTATGAATTGCCTTGAATGGCTGCCGATATATTTCGGAACGTTAAAAACGGGAGCGCTTGCTGTTCCGCTTAACTATCGCTATTCGTCCGACGAAATCAAATATTGCGTAGAGCTTGCGGAGGCAGACGTACTTGTTTTCGGTCCTGAATTTATAGGCAGGGTAGAGGAGGTTTACGACCATATGAATGGTTTAAAACAAACCTTCTATGTCGGCGAAAACTGCCCGACATTTGCCGAAAGCTATAATACTCTTGTGACATACTGTTCGTCAAAGGCACCTGAAATTCCGCTTACCGAGGATGACAACGCGGCAATTTATTTTTCTTCCGGCACAACCGGATTTCCTAAAGCTATACTTCATAAGCACAGAAGCCTTATTCATGCGGCAAGGACAGAGCAGGCTCATCACGGTCAGGGCAGGAACGACTGCTTTTTATGCATACCTCCTCTTTATCATACAGGAGCAAAGATGCACTGGTTCGGCTCACTTTACGCGGGAAGCCGCGCTGTTCTTTTAAAGGGTGTTAAGCCTGAATGGATTATAAGAGCCGTTTCGGAAGAAAAATGTACAATAGTCTGGCTGCTTGTGCCGTGGGCGCAGGATATTCTCGACAGCATAGACAGAGGAGAAATAATCCTTGAGGATTATGAGCTTTCACAATGGAGGCTTATGCATATCGGGGCTCAGCCTGTGCCGCCAAGTCTTATAAAGCGCTGGATGGAACATTTTCCAAATCATCAATATGATACAAACTACGGTTTGAGTGAATCGATAGGCCCCGGCTGCGTACACCTTGGTGTTGAGAATATACACAAGGTTGGAGCAATAGGAAAAGCAGGTTATGGATGGAAGGTTAAAATCTGTGACGAAAACGGCAATACCGTCAAAAAAGGTGAAGTCGGTGAGCTTGCGGTTTCGGGTCCGGGCGTTATGACTTGCTATTATAATGATGAGAAAGCCACAAAAGAGGTTTTAAAAGACGGCTGGCTGTTTACGGGAGATATGGCGGAAGAGGACGCTGATGGCTTTATTTACCTTGTTGACCGTAAAAAAGACGTTATAATTTCAGGCGGTGAAAACCTTTATCCCGTACAGATTGAGGACTTTATACGTAAAAACAATACGGTAAAAGATGTTGCGGTTATTGGGCTTCCGGACGCAAGACTCGGAGAAATTGCCACTGCGATTATTGAGCTTAAGCCTGAATTTAAGGATAAAGTAACGAGTGAGGATATTATTGAATTTTGCCAAGATATGCCAAAATATAAAAGACCGAGAAAAATTATTTTTGCGGAGGTTCCGCGTAATCCCACAGGCAAAATAGAAAAACCGAAGCTACGCAAAATATATTGCGGCGAGAGTGTTGTTGCGCAGCAGAATGAGATAAAATAGCAGGTTTGGTTGAAAGGATGATAGTATGAAAAAATTAATGCTTGGTAACGCGGCGGTTGCGCGGGGAGCTTATGAAGCCGGCGTAACGGTTGTGTCGTCATATCCCGGTACTCCGAGCACGGAAATCACGGAGAATATTGTTAAATATCCCGAGATTTACGCTGAGTGGGCGCCGAACGAGAAAGTCGCGGCAGAGGTCGCGGTAGGCGCTTCTATGGCAGGCGCGAGAGCTATGTCCGCTTGCAAACACGTAGGGTTTAATGTTATGGCGGACCCTGTTTTTACAATCAGTTATATCGGAACAAACGGCGGTTTGCTTTTTTGCGTTGCCGATGACCCGGGTATGCATTCCTCTCAAAACGAGCAGGATTCAAGACATTACGCAAAGGCTGCGAAGCTGCTTATGCTTGAGCCTTCCGATTCTTCGGAATGTAAAGAATATACAAAGAGAGCCTTTGAGCTTTCCGAAAAGTATGATGTTCCGGCAGTTCTGCGTCTTTCGACAAGAGTTTCCCATTCGCAGAGTATGGTAGAAATCAATGAACGCGAGAATTATGAGCTTAAACCGTATGAAAAAAATATCGCTAAAAATGTTATGATGCCGGCAAATGCCATAAAACGGCATATTGAGGTTGAGAAACGTATGGAGGCGCTTAAAGAATTTGCCGAAAATACAGAGCTTAATACTGTTGAAATTAACGAGGGCAACATAGGTGTTATAACTTCGGGAATTTCTTATATGTACGCGAAAGAAGCGCTTGGAAACCGTGTCAGTTATCTTAAACTCGGTATGGTATATCCGCTTCCCGAAAAGAAAATCCTTGATTTTGCCGCTAAATTCGATAAGGTATATGTGATTGAAGAGCTTGACCCGTTTTTTGAAGAACATTGCAAAGCTGTAGGGGCGAAAAATATAATAGGCAAGGAAGCGTTTACTTTGCTTGGCGAATATACGCCCGCTATGATTAAAAAAGCCGTTCTCGGAGAGGACAGACCGGAATTTGATGAGAGTGATGAGCAAATTCCCGCACGTCCGCCTGTTATTTGCGCAGGCTGTCCGCACAGAGGAACATTTTATGTGCTTAAAAAGCTTGGACTTGTAGTTTCCGGAGATATCGGCTGTTATACTCTCGGTGCCGTTCAGCCGCTTTCAAGCGTTGACAGCACGATATGTATGGGGGCTTCCGTTTCGGCGGCTCTCGGAATGGCAAAGGCGAGAGGCGAGGAGTTTAACAAAAAGCTTGTTTCGGTAATCGGCGATTCAACTTTTATACATTCGGGTATTACGGGACTTATTGATATTGTGTATAATAAAGGCGCGAATACGGTTATTATCCTTGATAATTCAATAACCGGTATGACAGGACATCAGGATAACCCGACAACAGGATATACAATCCGCAAAGAGGAAACAAAACAGGTAAATCTTATAGCTCTTTGCAAGGCGGTTGGCGTCGGCAGAATAGTTGTTGCCGACCCGTTTGACGTTAAAAATTTTGAAAAGGTTGTAAAAGAGGAAGTCAGCGCAGATGAGCCTTCCGTTATTATAGCGCAGCGACCGTGCGCGCTTTTAAAGAAGGTTAAATATACGGGACATTGTACCATTACGGATAAATGTAAAAAATGTAAAATGTGTATGAAGCTCGGCTGTCCGGCAATATCAAGTGACGGTGACGGAGTAAAAATAGACCTTAACCAGTGTAACGGCTGCGGACTGTGTGTAAATGTTTGTCCGTTTGAAGCTATTAAGAAGGAGGAAAAGTAGTTATGGCCAAAAACATTATGATAGTCGGAGTCGGTGGTCAGGGTACTCTTCTTGCCAGCCGGATACTTGGAAATACCGTTATAAACGAAGGATATGACGTTAAGGTTTCGGAGGTTCATGGTATGAGCCAAAGAGGCGGCAGCGTTGTAACATATGTAAAGTATGGTGATAAGGTATATTCGCCCATAATTGACCGCGGTGAAGCCGATATTATTCTTGCTTTTGAGACGCTTGAAGCATATCGCGCGCTTCCGTATCTTAAAAAAGGCGGCTGTATGATAATAAACAACCAAAAAATGAATCCTATGCCCGTCATTACGGGCGCGGCAAAGTATCCTGAAAATATAACCGAAAAAATTTCGTCAAAAGTCAGGACGGAAATTGTCGATGCGGTTTCGCTTGCGAAAGAAGCGGGGAGTATTAAAGCCGTAAACGTTGTCCTTATCGGCATTATGGCAAAATCGACCGATATTGCTTATGAAAGATGGGTTGAAACAATCAAACAGACAGTTCCCGAAAAATTTATTGATTTAAATTTAAAAGCGTTTGCTTTGGGATATAATTTGTAAATATAAAAGCCGCAGCATTGAAACTGCGGCTTCAGAGCGCTGACAAACTCGGTCTAACGCAAGCAATTTTATTATTATAGAATGAAAATGCATTTTTTCTGATTTTTTATTTAATTGTATGTTAGTGGCGCGGTTTTCTATGAAACCGCGCCACTGCTTGCTTTCCGCCCTTTAAACCTCTACCGTACCTTTGTACGCCGACGAGATTTAAAGGACGAAATATACCTTCGCTTCTCAGCCTCTGTTCAGCTTAATGACTTTGTCATTAAGCTGAAGCCGCAGCATTGAAACTGCGGCTTTAACTATTTTTCGGAATGGCGTTTGTTATCCGTAAACGAAAAAATAAAATCGTCAACGTCACCTTTTATATGACTGAAATCCGAGGGCTTTTTAATATCGCTTTTCGGTTTTTTTGTTTCATCTTTTTCTTTGCTGTCACACATAATCATATACCTCCAACGTGAATAAAAAATGAACGGTGCGTATAATTTTAGTATATGAAATTAAAGCAAAAAAATTACATTTTTTGAAAAAAATCATTTAAGTGATATTGTAAATTTATAACCGACTTTTTCTTTATCGGCACGGTATTCGGGCGCAAGGTCGGGACCGCAGCTGTTTGAACCGAGACCGCTTACCTCACAGTCAACACGCAGATGCACGAAGCCGTCCTTATAAAGCTCATCGGTATGCGTGGCTTTTGTAAGCGCTTCGCTGCTGTATTCACTGACGTTAAAATTAAATTCATCATCTGTTTTAACGGTAAACGTGTCAAATTCAACAAATTTTGCGCCTGTGTGATTTCCATGCTCCTGAGGATATATGTAAGGAACATACTCATCAGCCGCAGAGCTTGAGTAAACACCTTTTAAAGCGTGATGCTTCATATCGGCATAGTTTTCATATTTTCCTCTGCCGAAATATGTAAATTTGTCACAGCACGGCGGAAGCTCAAATTCAAAGCCTAACCTCGGAAGATAACGCAGTCTTTTATCAAATTCGGCACTGAAATCAATATCAATTTCGCCGCCTTCAAAAAAGCTGTAAACCGCAGTGTATTTTAGCGCGTTTAACCTTGATACGCCGCCTATGGCGCCTTTAACCGTAATGCGGTTGCCGTCTGTGAAAGCTTCATAAACCTTGTTTAATGTTTTATGATAATTTAATTCATTCCATTTATTTTTTATATTTCGGTCATTGTCGGTAGGTGCGCGCCAGATGCTTATTCGGCTCGGCCTGTCCGTCATACCTTTTATATAATTAAAGCAGCCGTAGTGAAGGTCAAATTCTGCGTAATCGGTTTTTGCGGTATATCCGTCTGTTTCAAGTGCGGCAGGCTTACGTTCCGAATGTAAAGGCTTAACCGTAACGGGCAGGTCAAATTGTTTTGCGGCAACCTGTCCGCCGTCTTTATTAAACATATAAAGGTTGAGAAAAGCTCCGAGGCTGCAGCTTGACGGCAGCTCGGGAAGCAAAGAAAAGCGGTCTTTCTCATGAGGTTTTATATTGGATTTTATTTCGCCTTCGGAAATATTTTTTCCGTCAACTTCAATGACATATTTAAAAGTAAAACCGCCAAAGCTTGTAAAATCGTATTTGTTGTAAAGGGTTAATACGCCGTCAATATATTCCGCGTCCATGGGCTGATATACAGCTTTTGCTTCAAGAGAGCCTGCTTTAAGTGAACGGTCGTGGAAAACAAGCCCGTCACAGCAGAAATTGCCGTCATGGGTAAGCTCGCCGCCGTCACCTCCGTACATAAGTACACCGTTTTCATTTTTATAGGTATGGTCTGCCCATTCCCATATACAGCCGCCTATCATATTATCATAACGTTCAAAAACGTCCCAATAATCCTTTAAATCACCGGGACCGTTACCCATTGAGTGGCAGTATTCACACATAAAAACAGGAGTGTTCCTATATAATTTAGCGTATGATTCCATATCGCTCGGTGAAGGGTACATTCTGCTGTATATATCGTATGAACCGGCATATTTAACCGCGTCAACTGCACAAAAGCCTTCGTAATGAATAGGAATTCCGGTATTTCTGCTTCTTATATATTCACTCATGGCGACAAAATTTTCGCCGGCGTTGCTTTCATTGCCGAGTGACCACATTATAACACAGGGGTGGTTTTTGTCACGCTCAAGCGCGCGGGCTTCACGGCTGACAAATTCATCGCGCCACATGGGATTTTTACAAGGCCATATACTATCTCCGTCATAGCCTGAGCCCGGTATTCTGAGGCTGAAACCGTGTGTTTCAATATCGGTTTCAAGTATAACATAAAAGCCTAATTCATCACAAAGCTCCATAAAATCGGGACTTGGCGGATAATGCGAGGTGCGTATTGTGTTTATATTGAGGCTTTTCATAAGATGCAATTCATTTTTAATAAAATCACGGCTCAAAACGTAGCCTGTTTCCGAATTTGTATCATGGTGGTTTACCCCTTTTAGCTTAACCGAAACGCCGTTTATGAGAAGCTCTCCTTTTGGAGAAATATTAACTGTGCGCAGACCGACTTTCTGGGGTATATATTCATCTCCGCTTTTTATAATAACAGTGTAAAGATACGGTGTTTCCGCAGTCCAATGTTTTGGCTCGGTTATTTTATCGAGCTTTTTGTCACCATCGTAAATTTCAAAATCACCGTCAAAATAAATACCGTTCAAGTCGGTTTTTATCTCAATGTCTTTTATATGGTTTTTGCATCTTGCAAGGAGATAAACATCACGGAAAATACCGTTGTTGCGGAAAAAATCCTGGTCTTCAAGGTAGGTTGCGGCGCTCCATTTATACACCTTTACAGTTACGGTATTTATGCCTTTTTTAACATATTTCTCAAGACAAAATTCCGTCGGCAGATGTGAGCCGCTTCCTGTTCCGACAAAACTATCGTTGACAAAAAGCTCAAAATATCCCGCAACACCCTCGAACATTATGTAAACCTCTCTGCCTGTCCAGTTTTCGGAAATTTCAAATTCTCTGTAATATACGCCGAGAGGATTATCGTCGGGAACATATGGGGGGTCAACAGCGATAGGATAGTTTACATTTGTATAGTAGGGTTTTTCGTAACCTGTAAACTGCCAGCAGGACGGAACCTTTACAGTATCTTTATATTTGACAGGCAATTCCGGGTATGCGCAGTCAATATCACGGTTATAATATTCAAACCGCCATTCTCCCGATAAAAGCTTAAAAAAGGCAGATTGTTCGGGATTGCCGTTTAAAGCTTTTTCTACGGTATCATAAGGTATATAATGCGTCCTCGGCGGTTCGTTGTTCTCATGAAGACATTTAATATTTTCGTATTTTCTCATTTTCAAACGCCCTTCCTTAAAGTGAAAATTATTTATTCAATAATGATATTATAACGCATTGAAAATAGCTTGTCAATAATTTTTTGCTAAAAAAAGCAAACAATCTGTTAAGATGTAAATAATTTGTCAAGGAGAAGGAATTATTCGGAAGCCGGTAAATCAATATCTACCAAAATGAGGTCATCTCCTATAATTTTAATACGATTCCATGCAATTACAATATCCTTCGGCTGAGGTCCCCACGGAAGCCATTTTCCGCCGCTGCTGCCGGGCACAACTATTGATTTGAGGACGCCTTCCGTAATATCAACCTCAACGTCACACACATATCCGAGACGCCTGCCGTCATGTACATTTATAACCTCTTTGTTTTTAAAATCTCCTGATTTTTTCATTTTTTTCTCGGCACCTTTCTATTGATTCTTCATTAATATATATGCAGTATAACAATTTTTTATGAAAGCATTTTTTTGTTGACAAAATAGTATTTTTATTGTATAATTATTTTAAATATAAAAAAGAAAGAGGTAATTTAAAATGAAAAAATTTGTTTGTCCTGTTTGCGGATATGTTTATGAAGGAAACGAACCGCCCGAAAAATGTCCCCAGTGCGGAGTTGACGGAAGCAGATTTACCGAGGCAGCCGGCGGAAAGCTTAATTTCGTGTGTGAGCACGTTATAGGCGTTGGCGCAAAAGATAAAATAGATGCTGAAGTATATGAAGGTCTTAAATCAAACTTTGAGGGAGAATGTTCGGAGGTTGGTATGTATATCGCTATGAGCCGTCAGGCTAGACGCGAAGGCTATCCCGAAATCGGTGAATTTTATATGAGAGCGGCTCTTGAAGAGGCTGAGCATGCGGCAAAATTTGCCGAGCTTTTAGGAGAAGTTGTAACGCCTTCCACAAAGAAAAATCTTGAGCTTCGCGCAGAAGCTGAATGCGGTGCGACAGCAGGCAAGCTTGAGCTTGCGAAACGCGCAAAAGAGCTTGGCTATGACGCTATTCACGACACCGTTCATGAAATGGCAAAAGACGAAGCAAGACACGGAAAAGGCTTTGAGGGACTTTTGAAAAGGTATTTTGGTTAATCGTAGATACATATAAATACGATTAGATACACTTCAAAAACCGCATAAAACAAGGCTTTAAAGGCTTAGGTCACGAAACACGATTACCTGAAAACAGTTAATCGTGTTTTTTTGTATCTATGCGTATTTTTAATTTTGGTGGGCAAATGGTGGGCAAATCGAAAAAATTTTATTAAAAAACCGATTTTTAAAGGTTGCTTCCGACAGCTTATTTTTTACTCATATATCCTTTATCGTATGCATAAAATATAACAAAGTTTTCTTTTTAAAAGGAGCTGTTATATATGAAGGATTATATAGAAAAGCGGTCGGTTGCACTTGCGGAGTATATTATAGAGCATAAAGCAACTGTCAGGGCTGCCGCGAAAAAGTTTGGAATATCAAAATCAACCGTACATAAAGATATTTCCGAACGCTTGCACGATGTAAGCCCATCTCTTTCACGTCAGGCAAAGGCGGTACTTATACAGAACAAGAATGAACGTCACCTTAGAGGCGGGCTTGCGACAAAGAAAAAATATCTTGAAAAAAGCAGAAAAGTAAAATAGAGGCGGATTTTTCGCCTCTGTTTTTTTATTTAAAAGCACTCTGTTATATATAGGTTTTTTGTAATTGCGAATCAAACATCTTTATTTTTGCCCGTTTATTTATTTTTTTCTTTATTTTTTTAAAAAACACTTGAAAAACAAAAAAATATGTGGTATAATAAAACCAACAAACAGAAATTCGGCGTTGCCGCAAGGAAAAGTTTTATTGTTTCAAAAGGCTTCGGCACGCTGCACTTTGCGTATTTGGATAATAAAATCAAAGAATTTTTGTTTTTATTTGTTCGTCTTTTTTTGCGAATTTACAAATTACCGATTTATATAAGGAAAAATATGGTTGAAAAAATGATTAAACTTATTGTTTGTGATGTTGACGGAACACTTCTTCCGCATGGCGAAAAAAGAATTTCATACGATACTGCGGACCTTATAAAAGAAGCGGGAAATAAAGGTATAAGCTTTGCGGCCGCAAGCGGAAGAGCTTATCATGAGCTTAAAAGGCTGTTTGAAGGAATAAATGTGTGGTATATACCTTCCGACGGCGCGGCGCTTGTATATAATGAAGAAACGCTTTTTAAAAAAAACATTCCGCTTTTTGCCGCGGATAAGCTTGTAAAAGCTCTTACGGAAACCGAAAAAACAGCGGCTGTCGCCACAGGGAAATATATGTCGTACATAATAAAAGGCGAAAATATTGACAGTGGTTTTAATCACAAAATAACATCTGTTTTAAACGGTCATGCCGTGTGCGCGGAAAATGTTTCGGAAATCGACGAAGATATTTTAAAGCTTTCGTTTTACGGCGAAGCAAGGTCTGTTTTTGGCAAAAAGCTTTTGTCGGGGACAGCCGATAATCTCATAAAAGTCATCTATAAGGACAGCTTATGGACGGATTTTGTTTCTGTAGGAGCA
Organism: uncultured Ruminococcus sp.; assembly: GCA_902783995.1. The sequence continues at coordinate 12,827 of CACZTG010000161.1, forward strand.
GGGAAAAAGGCGGCTGTTTTAAAGCTTATTGAGCATTTAAAGCTTGAGGCGGACGAAACGGTTGTTATAGGCGACGGAGATAACGACGCCGATATGCTGAAAATAACAAAAAAATCAGTCGCTGTAAAAGGTGGCAGCGAAAATGCGGTGAAAGCCGCGAAGTATATTACTTCCAATGTGAACGAAACACTTGATTTTATCATAAGAAAGGGTGAAATTTGCGATGTCTTATAAAATAGTAGATTTACCGAAACCTGAAAGAATAACAAGAATGATTGACAGAATGTTTGACCATATGCCCGAAATTGAGGCGGACAGAGCCGTTCTGCTTACGGAATCCTATAAGCAGACCGAAGGCGAGCCTATAATTTTACGCAGAGCCAAAGCGTTTGAGCATATACTTAAAAATATTCCGATTACAATTCGTGACGAGGAGCTTATTGTCGGAAGCAACGCGAAAACGGCAAGAGGCTGCCAGGTTTTCCCCGAATTTTCATTTGAATGGCTTGAAAGCGAGTTTGACACCGTGGCAACAAGAACCGCCGACCCGTTTTACATTTCGGACGAAACCAAAAAGACGCTTCACGAGGTATATAAATATTGGAAAGGCAAAACAACGAGTGAGCTTGCAACGGCATATATGGCGCCCGAAACGCTTACCGCCATTGAACACAATATATTTACGCCGGGCAACTACTTTTATAACGGCGTAGGACATGTTACGGTAAACTACGCTAAGATACTTAAAGACGGATTTAAAGGTATAATTGCCGAAGCCGAAACGGCGCTTGTGAAGCTTGATTTCGGTGATGAGGATTACGCGCGCAGAAGCAGCTTTTTAAATGCGGTAATAATAAGCTGTAAGGCGGCGATTGCTTACGCTAAAAGATATTCGCTTCTTGCGCTTGAGCTTGCCGAAAAAGAAAAAGATACAGAAAGAAAAGAAGAACTTAAAGAAATTGCTTCAAACTGTATGAATGTGCCGGAAAACGGCGCTAAAACCTTTTTTGAGGCGTGTCAGTCATTTTGGTTTGTGCAGATGCTTTTACAGACGGAGTCAAGCGGACATTCGATTTCGCCCGGACGTTTTGACCAATATATGTATCCGTATTTTAAAAATGACCTTGATAAAGGTCTTATTACATATGAAAAAGCGCAGCTTTTAATGGATTGCATCTGGGTTAAGCTTAACGACCTTAATAAGGTTCGTGACGCCGCGAGCGCTGAAGGCTTTGCGGGATACAGCCTTTTCCAGAATCTTATTGCCGGCGGGCAGGACAGGTTTGGCATTGATGCAACAAACGACCTTTCGTTTATGTGTATTCAGGCAACAATGCACGTGCGTTTGCCTCAGCCGTCGTTTTCCGTAAGAGTATGGAACGGCACTCCGCACGACTTTATGGTTAAAGCCGCCGAGCTTACAAGGACAGGCGTGGGACTTCCCGCTTATTATAATGATGAGGTTATAATTCCGGCGCTGATAAGCCGCGGTCTTACAATGGAGGACGCGAGAGATTATAACATAATCGGTTGTGTTGAGCCGCAGAAATCGGGAAAAACCGAAGGCTGGCATGACGCGGCGTTCTTTAATATGTGCCGACCGCTTGAAATGGTATTTTCAAACGGTATGGAGAACGGCGTGCAGGTTGGCGTCAAAACCGGTGAAGTCGAAAACATGACAAGCTTTGAGCAGTTTTATGACGCATATAAAAAGCAGATGAATTACGCTATCAAGCTTCTTGTCAATGCCGATAACGCCATTGACGCGGCGCACGCGAAACGTTGTCCGTTACCGTTTTTGTCAAGTATGGTTGAGGACTGTATCGGCAGAGGGAAAAGCGTGCAGGAGGGCGGCGCGATATATAACTTTACCGGTCCGCAGGGCTTTGGAATAGCAAATATGGCGGATTCGTTATATGCCGTTAAAAAGCTTGTTTTTGAGCAGAAAAAGTTTACGCTTCCGGAGCTTAAAGAGGCACTTAAGCATAATTACGGCAAGGGTGAGGCAAATACCGCTGATGTTGAAGGAATAACAACGCTTATCGCGAAACAGCTTAAAGATTCAGGGGTAACGGTAAACCGTGATGTTATTGAAAGTATTTATAATGAAGTTAAGAAAAATTCGGGCAGCACCGATAATAACGTAAATTCAAAATATGCCGCCATAAAAGAGCTTATTGACGAAGTTCCGAAATTCGGCAATGATATTAC
>CACZTG010000162.1 GCA_902783995.1 uncultured Ruminococcus sp.
CCCTGCATAATCGCCGCAAGCCTTTCAAGCCCCATACCCGTATCAATGTTGGGGTTGGGGAGCCTGTTGTAGTTGCCGTTTTCATCTTTATCAAACTGAGTGAAAACAAGGTTCCAGAACTCAACATAACGATCGCAGTCACAACCGAGCTTGCAATCGGGGCTGCACGCTTTTTCTACGCCTCTGTCAAAATATATTTCGGAGCAAGGACCGCAGGGGCCTGTTCCGTGTTCCCAGAAATTATCCTCCTTGCCCATTCTGACAATACGTGAAGGGTCAACGCCGACTTCCTTTGTCCATATTTCGTATGCCTCGTCGTCGTCCTGATATATCGTTACCCAAAGCTTATCGACAGGCATTTCAAGCACTTTTGTAATAAACTCCCATGCCCAGGCGGTTGCTTCGTGCTTAAAATAATCTCCGAAAGAGAAATTGCCGAGCATTTCAAAAAACGTGCCGTGCCGCGCCGTGTGGCCGACTCTTTCGATATCGGGGGTACGGATACATTTCTGGCAGGTGGTAACTCTTTTTCTCGGAGGCACACGCGCGCCGGTAAAATAAGGTTTAAGCGGCGCCATACCTGCGTTAATCAGAAGCAGGCTTGGGTCGTTCTGCGGCACAAGCGAAAACGACGGAAGCCTTAAATGCCCCTTTGTCTCAAAAAAGGATAAGTACTTTTCTCTTATTTCGTTAAGTCCGAGTTTTTCCATTTTTATAATGTCACTTCCAAGTTAAAATTATCTATCATATATTATACTCCAAAAAAATTTAGCTGTCAATGCCTTTTTGTAAAACATTTTTTCATTTTTTAAAATTTAAAATTCTCAGACGCTTGTTTTAAATATTGAAAAAGCGAAAAAGGATACCGCGGCGGGTATCCTTTTTCGGTACATATTAATCATTCATCTTAAATATGGATTTCGCAAGACCTCTGAAAAGTGCGGGCATTTTGAGTACAACTATTTTCATTTTAAAAATTCCTCCCCGAAAAATAATCACTGTTATATAATATTCAGAGAAAAATATTTTGTTACAAATCAGTTTAAGGTCAAAAAATTTTCAGGCGTTTTATTGATACGGCTTTGCCGGTTGAATCATCGGTTTCGATTATAATTCCGCAAAGTATGCAGTTGCCGTCCGCAACCTTGTAACGCTTGTTCATAAGCGTTACAAAACGGGAAATCGAAATATCCTTGTCAATTCCGATAACGGAATTGTAAGGTCCGGTCATACCTATGTCCGTTATAAATGCCGTACCGTGCGGAAGCAGGCGTTCATCTGCTGTCTGAACGTGAGTGTGCGTACCGTAGACGGCGGTAACCTTTCCGTCAAGAAACCACGCCATTGCTGCCTTTTCGCTCGTTGCTTCGGCATGAAAATCAACAATGATAATATCGGCAAGGTCTTTTATTTCATTAATACAATTCATAACTGCGTCAAACGGGCTGTCAATAGGGTTTAAAAAAACTCTGCCGAGCGCGCTTATGACGGCAATATTTTTATTACCGCATTTTTTTATAATATAACCTTTTCCGGGAGCGGAGGAAGGATAGTTTATCGGTCTTATCATGGGGAAGCCGCTGTCCATAAGCTGTCCGGCTTCGGCTTTTGTAAAACCGTGATTTCCGAGAGTTATTACGTCAACGCCGCATTCATACAGTTTTTCCGCTTTTTCAGCGGTTATTCCGTTGCCTGTCGCGGCGTTTTCGCCGTTTGCTATAACAAAATTTATATCATTTTCAGAGGTAATATATTTAAGCTGGGAATATACCGTTTCGCAGCCCGGTGTGCCTACAATATCACCAACACAAAGTATTTTCATATTAAATATCCTTTCAGTTTTGTATCATATATTCTATCATAAAAGTTAAAAAAAATCAATAATTAAAAAACAAAAACTTGACATAAATGACCGAATCGCTTATAATATAATAGATATAATAGACAAAAATAAATTATGTACATAAAACGTGGGGTTGATCAAATGGAAATTTTACAAGATGCTTTTGTTGATTCATTAAAGCTTTTGCCTGTATTGTTTTTAATATATCTGCTGATTGAATATCTTGAACATAAAAACAACAACTTGCTTCATCATATGTTTATGCAGTCGGAAAAATCGGGCCCGTTTCTCGGCGGATTGTTTGGGTGCCTGCCGCAGTGCGGCTTTTCTGTTATAGGTTCGGAGCTTTACGCAAGGCGCGCGGTTTCTCTCGGAACACTTCTGGCAATTTTTATATCAACATCTGATGAGGCAATACCGATTTTGCTTGCCGAACCGGGAATGTTTAAAGCGATGTTTAAGCTGATTGGTGTAAAGCTTGTTATTGCTATCGTTTTCGGATTTTTGACGGATGCCTTGTGGCGCAGAAAAATAAGCAGGTCCCGCACCTGTGAGCATGAACACAGTGAGCATATGCATTTTCACGGCAATTGTGAGGATTGCCATGACGGCATATTCAAAGCGGCGGTTATTCACTCACTTAAAATTTTCACGTTTATATTTATCATTTCGCTTGTTCTCGGATTTTTTATGGAATATTCCGCGGAAAGTTTCGGTTTTTTGAATAATCATACTGCTATTCAGCCGTTTGTTTCGCCGCTTATAGGGCTTGTGCCGAACTGCGCGGCGTCGGTTGCCTTAACGGAGCTTTACGTAAACGGCGGTATCAGCTTCGCGGCGCTGACGGGCGGTCTTTGTTCGGGCGCGGGCGTTGGGCTTATAGTGTTGTTCAGGCTTAACAAAAATCTTAAAGAGAACCTCACGATAACAGCGCTTATGTACGCCGTGGGCGTAATTTCGGGGCTTGCTTTGCAGGCGGCAGGGTTTTAAAAGCTGTTTTCGGGGTAAACTCCAAAATCTCCTTTAATATATTTTTCTCTGTAGCTTCTCGGTGATATACCGTATTTTTTCTTAAAAACGGAAGAAAAATAGTTTGAGTCATAGAAACCGCAGTTAAATGAAATTTCGGTTATATTAAGCTTTGTGTTAGCCAGAAGATAGGTGGCGTGCGAAAGTCGCACGTCATTTATTTTTGAGTTTAAAGAGCCGTCGCTTTCCTTTTTGAAAACGTAGCGCAGGTAAGAGGACGAGTAACCGAGCTCTTTGGCAATTCCGGAGCAGGAAATTTCGTGCATATAGTTTTCGTGGATATATGACATAACACGAAGATAAAGCGCTTTTGTAACGGAAAGATTTTCGGCGTTTCCGTAATTATCGTGACAATATTTATACAGTTTTATTATCATATATTCAAGCGGTTTTATAAACCTGGTTGCTTCAAAAAGCGAAGGAACATTTGTTGAAAGCGCTTTGTACAGCTCTTTAAATTCGGGACCGCATATTTTGGCGGTACGCTTCATATTTTCTTTCGATTTTTCAATGGTATTTCTGTAACCGGAAAGATGAATATTCATAAGAAAGGTATCCTTATATATCACGGGAATAACATATTCTTCTATCCCGGCGTAACAGCAGGAGTAATAAGCCTCTTTTATTTCGAGTTTTTCAAGTTTTCGTTTGTTTCTGCCGCACCTTCCGACCGTAGATGCGTTAAGCTTCAGGTATCTGCATATAGGCAGAATATGAACGTCGTATTTCATAAGCTCGGTTGTATAAGGCTCAAATCTGTTTCCGAAACAGCTTAAGGTTACGCTCTGACCGCACTGTCTTAAAAAGTCAATATAATTTGTTATATCATTTAAAATGGTATTTTTCATAATTTATTTCCTTTCATTAGCGTTTTTTAAAGATAAACAGTCAAAATCCAAAGGAATTTTTTATAGAAATAGTATATTATTAAATTAAGAAAATGTCAATAGTTTGTTAGAAATTTACAAAGAATTTATTGTTTTACCCAATTTTAAAGCAAATTATAGTATTTTTACCAATCTTTGACAAACAACAATCAGAAATTATTTTTTACGGAAAAAGGTGTGGCAATGAAAACGGTTGAAATATCGAAAAGTGTAAAACACGGCGGCGATTTTGATGTTATAGTCTGCGGCGGAGGGCCGTCGGGCGTGTGCGCGGCAATTTCAGCCGCAAGAGAGGGGGCGAAAACGCTTCTTGTGGAAAAAAACGGCTGTCTCGGCGGATTCTGGACCGGCGGACTGCTTACCTGGATTGCGGACGTTGAGAATAAGCCCGGGCTTGTAAAGGAAATGCTTGATAAATTGGAAAGCCGGGCGGACGGCAGAATCGAGTACAGAACAAAGCCGTATTTTACGGCAGATACGGAAAGAACAAAGGTTATATTTGACAGTATGTGCCTTGAAGCGGGCGTTAGTGTAAGGCTTTATACCCTTGTAACGGGAGTAATGAAAGACGGAAACACGGTTAAAGGGATTATTACGGATTCAAAATCAGGGGCAGAGTATTTTGGCGCGAAGGTTGTTATTGACGCTACCGGGGACGGAGATGTGGGTGCCTTTGCCGGCTGCCGCTACAAAATAGGCAATGAAGAAGGTAAAACCCAGCCGATGACGCTTATCGCTCTTGTTTCCGGAATAAGATACGATGAAATTGAAGCCTTTTACGCTTCCGACCCCGAAACGGGAAATAACACAATGCTGTATAAAGAGTTCGTGCGCGCGGGAGCAAAGCCGTCTTACAAAAGGCCGCTGCTTGCTCCGGTTTCAAGAGAAAATAATCTTTTCGCGCTTATGGCAAATCATGAATACGGGGCAAGCGCGTTAAGCGCGGAGGACCTTTCAAAAGCTGTAATGCACGCGAGAAAAGAAATTTTGAGCTGTGTCGAAGCACTCCGCACTCTCGGAGGAATCTGGAGGAACATACACGTGGTAGCTTCCGGAAATGACATAGGTGTGCGCGAAGGCAGGAGGATAAGAGGCAGATATGTGGTAAGGAGCGATGTTGACATTGCGGGCGGGCTTTCTCATAAGGACGGCATTTGTACGGTTACGTATTATATGGATATTCATCAGCTGAGTGCGTCGAGCGAAAAAGAGGACACGGAGAAGCGCAGCAGATTTACCGTAAAGCCGTATGAAATACCGCTCAGAGCGCTTATTGCGGCGGACGTCCGGGGACTTATGATGGCGGGAAGATGTTTGAGCGGCGATTTTTATTCTTACGGAAATTACCGCGTAGGCGGCAATGCTGCAAGAACGGGTGAAGCGGCGGGCACAGCCGCGGGTTACAGCGTCACGCATAATGTGCCGCTTGACGAAATGCCGGAGATAATAAAGGAGCTTATGGAGAAGCATAACAAGTAAAATTTTTATGTATAGTCATTTTGTACATAAAAAAGCAAAAATTACAATCTGAAATAGTAAAATTTTTAATAAAATGAGTAAAATTATTGTATATTTTACTTAAAAAATATAATATAATGAAGTCATAGAATGAAGGTTTTGTTTAATTTTTTGCGAAAAAGTAAAAAAATGAAGCAAAGCCATAGGGAATTTAAAGCTTTAAGTATTAAAAAATTGCAATTTTTTAAGGAGGAATTTTTATGAAGGGTTTTAAAAAGTCGGTTGCCGTTATTTTGGCGGCGGTGTGTATGGTTGGCGCGCTGTCGGCTTGCGGCGGCGGAGGCAGCAATGAAACGGCTCAGGAGTACGTAAAGGACGAGAACCTGAATGAGCCGGGAGTATTTCCGGTTTGCAAAGAGCCGATTACTCTGAAAGTAGGCTTGCCGAAGAGCGCGCTTGTTACGGATTATGTTGACAACGCTTACACAAAGAAGCTGGAAGAGCTTATGAACTGCAAATTGGAGTTTGAGTATCTTCCCGCTACGGAAACTATGCAAAAGGTTGAGCTTATGATGACGGCGGGCGGAGACGAGCTTCCGGATATAATCTGCGGTGTTACCTTTACGGACGGCGCTCTTGTAAGCTACGGTCAGTCGGGTATGATAGTACCGCTTAACGCTTATTATGAAAATTCGGCGTATTATCTTAAAGACGCATTTAAGAAAGAGGAAGATTTAAAAGACCTTATCACACTTCCGGACGGAAATATGTATTATATTCCGAAATATCCGAAAGCGCTTTCAAACGAGCTTGGCTGTGACAGGGCGTGGATAAACAAGAAATGGCTTGATAAGGTCGGTCTTGATATGCCCGAAACAACAGATGAATTTAAAACGGTTTTAAAGGCTTTTAAGGAAAAAGACCCTAACGGCAACGGCAAACCCGATGAGCTTCCTTTCAGCGGATATACGAGCCTCGGAAATCTTTGCGGACTTGAATATCTGTTCGGCTCATTTACCAAATTCACGCCGAAAACCTCTTATCTTTACGTAAAAGACGGTGAGGTTCAGGCGGGATATATGCAGGACGGTTGGAAGGAAGCCGCAAAATACTGCGCGGACCTTTATAAGGAAGGTTTAATCAGTGACAGTACCTTCACGGTTGATACAAACAGCTTCGCTCCTCTTAAAAACAATCCGGATATTCCTATTCTCGGCTCGTTTGTTTCCATGTCTTTGGGCTTTAGCAGCGATGTGGTTGACAGATATAACGATTACGTTCCGCTTCCGCCGCTTGAAGGCAGTAACGGCTACAGAAGCGCGGTATGGGTACCGACAGTACCGTACAGCGGTGTTGTAATTACAAAAAATTGTAAATACCCCGAAGCGGCTTTCCGTCTCGGTGACCTTATGTGCAGCGAGGAAATGTCGCACAGCAGCAGATGGGGACTTAAAGATGTTGACTGGAAATATGCCGAAGAAGGCGCAAAAGGTCGTTATGAAGATATGGGCTATAAAGCAGTTATCGAAATGATTAACAACCAGTGGGGTGTTCCTCAAAACGCTCATTGGTACGGTGCAGGTGCAAACTACCGTGATTATGCCATGACGGCAGGTCAGGTTGCTACGGATAACAATCCTGCCGAAGCGGCTATTGCGGAATCTACAAAGGTTTATTATCCTTATGCCGACATGACAGATGTTAAAAAATTTGTTTATGATTTGGAGGATCTGGAAGAAGTAAACGAATTAAACACAA
>CACZTG010000163.1 GCA_902783995.1 uncultured Ruminococcus sp.
GACTGTGAAAACGGAGAGCTTAAAGATACACTTGTTATTCCTGCCGGTACAAAAGCTTTTTCGATAAATCCTTTAAACTGGAAAACGGACGGCACATACGCCGATAAATCATTGAACAAAGGTGCGGTAATGTCAACGGGCGCAGAGCCTGTTCCGGCGCTTTGCGGCGCTTATCTGGGCAACAGGGGAGAGCTTGTTGTTACCGATGTAACAAAAGAGGATTATCCGGCTGTGATAGATATTTTCCCCGAAGGTTCATATCACATTTATGATTATATGTTTTTCTTTACAAACTTAAAGGAAAATGTTGCGGTACGTACAAATTCATGGCTCACCGGTCTGCCTTTTGCGGATGTCAGCGCAGACGCGTGGTACAAAGACGCAGTACATTACGCATATTTTAACGGTCTTATGACCGGAACGGGAGCGGAAACCTTCAGCCCGGATTTGCCTTTAAGCCGTGCTCAGCTTATCACTATTCTTTGGAGAATGGCAGGAGAACCGTTTGTGAACTACGCTATGTCATTTGACGATATAGCGGACGGTTTGTGGTACACCGATGCTGTTCGCTGGGCAGCGGCTGAAAAGATAACCGACCGTGAACGCGGCGCTTTTGAGCCGGAAAGCACCCTTACCCGTGACGAAACGGCGGCTTTACTTTGGAATTATGCAAAATATAAGGGAACAGATGTCAGCGTGGGTGAGAACACGAACATATTAAGCTATAACGACTTTTTTGATGTTAAAGAAGCATATATCCCCGCAATGCAGTGGGCGGTAGGCTCAGGTATGATTTTGGGAACGGGCGCGGAAACGTTAAGCCCAAAAGGACAGCTTAGCCGCGCACAGGCGGCAACTATGCTGCAGCGGTTTGCGGAAGGAATGAAAGCGCAGTCACCTTTATCTTTCTGGACGGAGGGCTCAAGAGCGGGAAGTGAGCTTATTTCATATGTTGAAGCTGTAACAGACGAAAACAGCGGGGATTATATTCCCGAAGAAGACCGGATAGCGGTTTTTGATTTGGACGGAACGCTGTTCTGCGAAACAGACCCGAATTATTTTGACTATACACTTCTGAAGTACAGAGTGTTGGAGGACGAGAATTATAAGGATAAAGCGTCGGAATTTGAACGTGAGGTTGCAAATAAAATTAAAGAGCAAAACGAAACGGGAAAATCGTTTCCGGGGCTTGAGGTTGACCACGGAAAAGCTGTTGCTTCGGCGTTTGCCGGTATGACTGTCGATGAGTTCAACGAGTATATCCGGAAGTTTAAGGAGCAGCCTATGCCGAGCTATACCGGTATGAAGCGAGGCGAGGGCTTTTATCTGCCCATGATTCAGGTTGTAAACTATTTGCAGGAAAACGGTTTTACTGTTTATGTTATAAGCGGAACGGACCGCCTGATTGTCAGGGGAATAGCGGACGGGAGCGTTTTAAATATTCCGAACCGTCAGATTATAGGCTCAGACGAAACAATCGTATCAAACAATCAGGGGGATACGGACGGACTTGATTATGTTTTCAAAGAGGGTGATAAGCTTGTTCTGGGCGGAGATTTTATCATTAAAAACCTTAAAATGAATAAGGTTTCGGTTATTATGCAGGAGATAGGTCAGCAGCCTGTGCTTTCGTTCGGAAACAGCACCGGAGACAGCAGTATGGCGGAGTATGTGACAAGCGGCAACAAATATAAAAGTCTTGCGTTTATGCTTTGCTGTGACGATACCGAAAGAGAAAACGGAAACGTATCAAAGGCGGATAAGATGTTTTCGCTCTGCGAGGAGTTTGATTGGGTGCCTGTATCTATGAAAAACGACTGGACAACTATTTACGGCGAAGGCGTAACCTATGTGGGAGGCGAAGCAAAAGAAACTGTAAAACCTGCGGCGTAAAAGGAGAAATTACTATGATAAAAAACAAATATCTTGCGTTTGGGCTGTTTATTATTATTTTCGTTTTATTTGAAAATCTTCTGGATTTTCTGTACTCTGTATTTATCATACGGAGCGCCTATACGTTTTCTGTTTCCGTTAATCTTACAGCACCGCTTACGATTGGCGCTGTTGTCGGATATATTATTTTTTTGAGAAAGAAATAAAATGTTAATAATTAATTTTTTTGAGGTGATGTGTTATGGAAAAATACGCGTGGAGCGCAAAGGTCGCGGACGGTATGCTTGAAGAATATAAAAAAAGGCATGCGGAAATCTGGCCCGAAATGGTTAAGCTTTTAAAGGAAGCAGGTATTCGCAATTATACAATCTGGCACTGCGGCGGAAAGCTTTTCGGTTATTATGAATGTGAAAAAGGTGCCGAGTACGCCGCTAAAATACAGCGCGAAAGCCCTATTGTGGATAAATGGAATGAATATATGAAAGATGTTCTCATTATGGAGCCTGACCCTGTAACGGGAGTACAGCCAAAGCTTGAAAAGGTATTTGAGCTTGATTGAGCATTTACAGCAAACGTTTTTTAAATTTGAAAAAACTCCTGAAATCAGTTAAAATAAGGCTGTATTTCGGGAGTTTTTGATATTCTTGTTTTGATAATTTTTTACACAAATATTTTACAAAAAAATAGCGAAAATAATGTTTTTTTATATTGATTTTATGTCGTTTTTGTGGTATGATATATATGTGGTTTTTCAGGCAAAACGGAATTGACTGTGCGAAAGGAAGGTTTTTTAATGGCTGTAAGCTTAAATCCCGATAAAGAAATAGTTAAAACCTTAAAAGAAGGGCTTAAAAAGAAGGGCGGATATTGCCCGTGCAGACTTGCGAAAACTCCTGAAAATAAGTGTATGTGCAAGGAGTTTCGCGAACAGATTGCGGACCCCGATTTTGAAGGCTTTTGCCATTGCAGGCTTTATTATAAGTCAAAAGATTGAGGAGGAAGAACACTCTTGAAAAAAACATTTGCTTTTTTATTTTTAATATTATCTTTAACCGCCCGTGTTTTTGCCGAAAGCGTTGTCGTGAACGGGCAGGATGTCGGAGAATCCGTTATGATAGGCGATAGGGTTTATGTGCCGCTCAGAAGCGTGGGTGAAACAATGGGCGCGCAGGTTACCTGGGACGACAGCACAAAAACGGCGTATGTAAACGGCGGTATATACGAAAATATTCCGAAGATAGTTGAAGAAGCTTCCGAATATACCGTCGGAGTTATCGGTCGTTACAGTGACGAGAAGGGCAATGAAGGCGTTGCGTACGGAAGCGGCTTTGTTATAAGCAGTGACGGAAATATTTTAACAAATGCTCACGTGGTTTCGGAAATGAAGCGCATACTTGTTGTTATGAATGACGGAAACGGCTATGAGGCTTTTCTTAAAAACATTGATAAAGAGGCGGATATTGCTCTTTTAACAATTGAGAAAACAGGGCTTAAGCACGCAAGGCTTGCCGATATGAGCAGTGTTGCGCCCGGACAGACGGTTGTCGCGATAGGCGCGCCGATTTCTTTTTCGCTGCGTAATTCCGCAACAATAGGAATAATCAGCGGGCTTAACAGAAACAGAAGCAATTGCTATCGCCTTATTCAGAGTGACGCAACTTTAAATCACGGCAACAGCGGCGGTCCGCTTGTAAATATGAACGGTGAGGTTGTCGGTATGGGAACGCAGGGTATAGTAGGAGTCGGCGTTTCGGGGCTTTATTTTTCCGTTACGGCAGATACGCTTAAATATGCGCTCGCTCAGTTTGAAAAGTACGGCAGAATAAGGCGGCCGACGCTCGGAACAACACTTTCGGAAAGCTGGCTTGCGGAATACGACCTTCCGTCTGATACAGGTCTTGAAATTAAGGATATTAAAAAGGGCTCCGCCGCCGAAAAAGCGGGGCTTGAGATAGGAGAGGCCATTGTTGCCGTGGGAGACGTATATCTTAATACTATTATTGATTTAAACGAGGCTTTAAAGTCGTATTTGCCCGGAGACAGCATACCTCTTAAAATAAAAAAGGGCAATTCGGTATTCACGGTTAATGTTGTGGCAGATTAAGAGACGTAAGGTCAGAAAGGAAAAACAAAATGAAAAAAATTATTTTGATATTTATATGCGCTCTTATTTTGCCGCAAGCCGTTTTTGCTGAAGCCTTTACATCGGCGGAGCTTTCATTTCAGCTTGGCAGCTATATTGCGATTATAAACGGTGAAAGTGTTCCTGTTGAGGCTCCGTTTTTGTCGGAAAGCGGTATAACTCTTGTGCCGATAGAAGCTGTTTCACAAGCTTTTGACAGTCTTGATAAAAATGATTATAAAATAGTTAATAACGGCAGTAAGCTTGAGTTTTTCGAGGATAGCGATGTTGCGGTTGTAAACGGAGAGAACGAGACAATGCCTGTGGGAACCGTTAAAGTAAACGGAAGCCTTATGATACCTGTTCGCTTTGTTTGCGACAAGTTAAATGCGCTCATTGAATATGATGACGCGACCTGTAAAATAAATATAAAAAAATCAGCCGATTTTTCGGAAATATTTGAAAAATCCGTTTCGGGATATTGGTGCGATAAGGATTACGGCTGGATGATAAAGCTGCCGAATGATTATGATTTTATTTCAAACGAATATGACGGCTCACAGACAAATTTTGCCAACGCCGAGTTTGACAAAGCAGTTACCGTTTATGTTGACAAAAATCCGTTTCAGAACATTAATCAGGCAAGACTTTATTATATCGCAATAAACAGCGGGGATATTTTGCGCAGGGAAGAAATAATTTTTTTAAGCGACGGTACGCCGGCTTTTTACGCGGAATATGAAACATACTCAATGCTTTTAAGCATAAAAGGCGAATATTTTTATTTAATTGAGTTTGACACGCTTGACGCAGATACTTTCAAAGCCTCGGCAAGAGAGGCGGTGAAAGCGCTTAAAAGCTTTACATTTTCGATTGACGAAACGCTTTTGCCCGAAAATATTTCAAAGCTTAATGAGGGCGGTTATGAGGTTTATACGGACAAAGAGCTTGGTTTTTCCGTGAACAGGCTTGAAAGCTGGAGCAAGCCGGAAGAATACGGAAGTAACGGGAAAATATGGTATAACCTTGCATACAGTCTTATTGATAAAGTTTACAGCGATGAGATTTTTCAGTCCGCTATGCAGGTAAGTCTTTTCAGCAAGTCGGAAGGCGATACAACACAAAGCCTTGCGGAAGCGGAAAAGGTGAGAATGATAGATAAATATAATCCGGAATTTATGTCGGAAATTACGGAAACGGCTGTCAAAAGCGGTGATTTTGACGGTACAAGGATAGAATATATAATTAATTTTGACGGACGTAAGCAAATTAATAAAACCGAATTTTTTATTGCGGGCGCTTATGTTTATGAGGCGAAATATTACGCCGTATTTACCGAAACGGCAGACGAGGAGCGGCTTGGAATAAGTGAAATAGAAAAAATGTTTGACAGCATTAAGGTTAAGGGCGCGGACGAGGAAGAGCTTGGCAGTATTGTTAATACGGGCGCTTTGATTTCAGAGCCGAATGTTACGAGAATATACAACGAAAGAAAGACTTTTTCCGCGGAATTTCCTTCCACATGGAAATTTTATACAGACGCGCTTGCGATAGGCGGTTCGCCGGATAACAGCAGTATGAGCTTTGAGGTGCTTTCCGAAAAAAATATTTCAACGCTTGAGAAAGCAAAGGATAAGCTGTTTTCCGCAAAGAATTTTATATCCTCATCGCTTAAAAAGACAACTTACATAGGTAAATCCGCATATAAAATCGAGGGCAAGCTACGTCTTGACAACGGTAATGTTATGTTGCTTGAAGGTTATATTTTTGTGGAAAAAAGCACTGCATATCTTGTTACCGCTTCGGTAAGAGATGTCTATGCGAGCAAAAAAAATCTTGCCACATTAGCCGATGTGCTTAAATCGTTTAAATTAAGCTGAAAGCAGGTGAACATTAAATGAACAGTCAGCAAATTGAAGCAAAAAAAGAGGAATTTGAAAAAATATTTACGGAAAATATCACCCGCGAGGGTGCGGGCAGTATTCTTGAATATCTTGAAAGTACCGATTTTTTCAGAGCTCCCGCAAGTACGAGGTTTCACGGTTCGCATCCGGGCGGGCTTCTTTTGCACAGCTTAAATGTATATTATTGTCTTAAGGATTATCTCGCAAGAGAACGCGCGAAAGAGCTTTACCGTATGGATTATTCCGATGAAACCGTTGCGGTAGTTTCTCTTTTGCATGATGTTTGCAAAGCCAATGTTTATAAAGAAAGCTTTCGTAATGTTAAAGATGAAAACGGCGTCTGGCAAAAGGTACCGTCGTATGATTTTGACGACCGTATGCCTTACGGTCACGGTGAAAAATCTGTTTACATAATAAACGGGTATATGCGTCTGAGCCGTGAAGAAGCCTTTGCCATAAGGTATCATATGGGCTTTTCGGGGCTTGAAGATAAAAATACGGTGGGGCGTGTAATGGAAATGTTTCCGCTTGCTTTCGCGCTCTGTACGGCAGATATGGAAGCTACATATTATCTTGAATAATAATTAGAAAGGTTTGAAAAAAATGTACAAAATTTTAAGGAAAAAAGAATTAAACCCTACGGTTACGCTTATGGAAATTGAAGCTCCGTTTGTTGCTAAAAAAGCGCTGGCAGGGCAGTTTATTATACTCCGCGTAGATGATGAAGGCGAGAGAATACCGCTTACCGTTGCGGGTTATGACAGGGAAAAAGGAAGCGTGACAATTATTTTTCAGATTGTAGGCTCCACTACCGAAAAGCTTAACGCCAAAAAAGAAGGGGAATATATATCCGATTTTGTCGGACCTCTCGGAAAAGCGTCCGAAACGAAAGGCTTTAAAAAAGTTGCCGTAATAGGCGGCGGCGTGGGCTGTGCAATAGCATATCCGACAGCAAAACAGCTTCATGAGGACGGCGCCGAGGTTCACTCGATAGTTGGTTTCAGAAATCATGACCTTGTTATTCTGGAAGATGAGTTTAAAAAGTGCAGCGATAAGTTTGTTATGATGACTGACGACGGCTCTTACGGTGAAAAAGGGCTTGTTACGGACGCTTTAAAGAAGCTTATCGAAAGCGGTGAAAAGTATGATGAGGTTATTGCGATAGGCCCGCTTATTATGATGAAATTTGTTTGCAAGCTTACCGAGCAGTACGGTATAAAGACAATTGTAAGTATGAACCCGATTATGATTGACGGAACGGGAATGTGCGGCGGCTGCCGTCTTACCGTCGGCGGAGAAACAAAGTTTGCCTGTGTTGACGGACCGGATTTTGACGGACATAAAATTGATTTTGACGAAGCGATTGCAAGGTCGGGTGTATATAGAAATTTTGAAAGGCAAGCACATGAAAAAACTTGCAATTTGCTGAAAGGAGAATAATAAATATGGCAAATATGTCACTTACTAAAAACAAAATGCCGGTACAGGAGCCGGACATAAGGAATAAAAATTTCGATGAGGTTGCTCTCGGCTATACAAAAGAGCAGGCGGTAGATGAGGCAAACCGCTGCCTTAACTGTAAAAACAAGCCTTGTGTTTCGGGGTGCCCCGTATCAATTGATATACCGGGTTTTATAGCGAAAATCCGTGAAGAGGATTTTGAGGGCGCTTATGAAATAATTTCAAAATCAAGCTCACTTCCTGCGGTCTGCGGCAGAGTCTGTCCGCAGGAAACACAGTGTGAAGCAAAATGTGTAAGAGGAATAAAGGGTGAGCCTGTCGCAATAGGAAGGCTTGAACGTTTTGTTGCCGATTATCATATGGCAAACTTTAAAGGCGAGCCTGTGCAGCCTCAAAAGAACGGTCATAAGGTTGCGGTTATAGGCGCGGGTCCCTCGGGACTCACCTGTGCGGGCGACCTCGCGAAAGCGGGCTATGACGTTACAATCTTTGAGGCGCTCCACGAGGCGGGCGGCGTTCTTGTTTACGGCATACCGGAGTTCCGTCTGCCGAAAGATATTGTTAAAAAAGAGATTGACGGTCTTAAAAAAATAGGTGTTAAGGTACTTACAAATATGGTTGTGGGAAAGGTATTTTCCATTGACGAGCTTATGGAAAAGGAAGGCTTTGAGGCTGTTTATATAGGTACGGGAGCAGGACTTCCGCGTTTTATGGGAATACCCGGTGAGAATTTAAACGGAGTATATTCCGCAAACGAATACTTAACGAGGACAAATCTTATGAAAGCCTATAAAGAGAACAGCGATACGCCTATTAAGCACTCAAAAAGCGTTGCGGTTGTGGGCGGAGGAAACGTTGCTATGGACGCCGCAAGATGCGCTAAAAGGCTCGGAGCGGAAAAGGTATATATTGTATATCGCCGTTCAATGGAAGAAATGCCCGCGAGAAACGAGGAAATTGAACATGCCGTGGAAGAAGATATTATTTTTAACGTGCTTTGCAATCCGACGGAAATTATTTCAGACGAAAACGGCAGTGTATGCGGCATGAAATGTATAAAAATGGAGCTTGGTGAGCCTGATGAATCCGGCAGAAGAAGCCCCGTTCCGATTAAAGGCTCGGAGTTTATTTTAGATGTCGATACCGTAATTATGTCGATAGGTACTTCACCGAATCCGCTTATAAGAACCACGACCGAAGGTCTTGAAATAAACCGCAGAGGTTGCATTGTAACAGACGGCGAGAGCGGTAAAACAAGCAGAGAGGGTGTATATGCCGGAGGTGACGCCGTTACGGGCGCGGCTACGGTTATTCTTGCGATGGGAGCGGGAAAAGACGCCGCAAAGGCAATTGACGAGTTCATTTTGTCAAAATAGATTTTTTGGTGCTTTGATAAAATGCATTGCATAAAGGTGGGATTATAAATGTTTAAAGGTATTATCGCCGTAATTTTCTCTTATCTTCTCGGGAGTATAAACAATTCAATTATAGTAGGTCATATGTTTGGTGTTAAGGATATAAGAGAGCATGGCAGCGGCAACGCCGGTTCTACAAATGTGCTTCGCACAATCGGGGTGAAAGCGGCGACGCTTACCTTTATAGGTGACGTTTTAAAGGGTGTAATCGCGCCGCTTCTCACATATTATTTTTGCGATAAAAACCTTCCTTGGGTATTTGCCGCAGGTTACTCCACGATTTTGGGACACGTTTTCCCGCTGTTTTTCGGCTTTAAGGGCGGCAAGGGCGTTGCGACCTCATTCGGCGCTGTTCTTGTAATCAGTATTCTGACAGGCAAATTTTATATACCGCTGATCCTTCTTGCGGTATTTATAGCCGTTGTCTTGCTGACGCGCTATGTTTCTCTCGGTTCGGTGCTTGTTATGGCGGCATATCCTTTTATTGTAGGTTTCATTTTTAAAGGGGATTACGCGTATCTTGTTTTTGCCGTTTTAATAGCTTTCACGGGAATTATAAAGCATAAAAAGAATATTTTGCGTCTTATAAACGGAAATGAATCAAAAATAGGGAAACATTAAATTTTAACATAGACAAAATATGTCCAACACTTTTGTTATAATTGTATTAAGATTAAATCTTAAAATAATTATTACGGAGGTATGGAAAATGACAAAAATTTATGAATTTCTCGAAAAAGAGATTATGGAATCGAACCTTTCTGAGGAAGAAAAAAACAAGAGGCTGTCAAAGCTTCTCAAAGCGAGAGGACAAAAAATCAATCTGCTTATTGTCGGAGCGACCGGAAGCGGAAAAAGCTCAACCGTAAATGCGCTTTTCGATACTAAGCTTGCAAAAATCGGCATAGGAACAGAGCCGGAAACAAAGGATATTGCTTGCTATGAGCTTGAAAACCTTACGGTTTGGGATACTCCCGGCATAGGCGACAATATCGAAGCGGATAAGCTGTATTCGGAAAACATAGTAAGAAAGCTTTCGGAGCTTGATGAAAACGGCGTACCGCTTATAGACCTTGTTATGGTTATAATTGACGCTTCCACAAAGGATATGACCTCGGTTTATAATATGATAAACAATATTATAATTCCGTCCATATCGCAGGAAAACTCAGGCAGAATTTTAATTGCCGTAAATCAGGCGGATGTTGCAATGAAGGGTAAACATTGGGACAGCGAAAACAATTGTCCGGATGAGGTGCTTGAGGCGTTTTTAAAAGAAAAATGCAGGTCTGTAAAAAACAGGCTTTTTGAGGCTGTGGGTTTTGAAACCGAGCCAATATACTATTGCGCGGGTTATACAGATGAAAACGGTGAGCAGAGCAAACCTTATAACCTTACTAAACTTCTGTACCATATTGTACTGTCATTGCCGGCAGAAAAACGTATTGCTATTGCGGAAAATCTTAACGGCAATTCGGACGTTTGGGAATATGATGACGGGGAGGAAGATTATACCGGTAAAATATCCGATACTTTTGCGGAAACCGTAAAAGACTGTATATCCGATTTTGCTGAACGCGGTGTTATTTACGGCGGTGCGGCTCTCGGTATGCCGGGCGCGCTGGCAGGAGGTCTTATAGGCGGTATAATCGGAGCCGTTACAGGTGTTATAAAGGGATTTAGTTAAAATGCTTATATTAAATTTTGATATTGACAGGAAAACAGAGCTTTTTAAAAAGGCGTTGAAACGTGCAAGAGCAAACGGTGATAAAAAGAAGGAAGAGGCATACATAAGAAATACAGAAAGAATGAAGAAGTTAAAGGAATATACGGAGAAAATCAGGTTTTTAGCGTAATAAAGGGATTATTGATAAAATATCAGCGTAATCCGGGAGATAAACTACAGTTTTAGGTTGACACGGTAGTCTGACGGCGGTACGGAGAAAATCCGTGCCGTCGGTGCCGTATTAAAAAACTGTTATATGGGTGAAACAAATGAGTATTGAGTGCGGAAAAAGCTTCAGACTTTTGAAAATGTTTGAAAAGCTGAACAGAGGCGAGGTTATAAATAAAAAAGAGTTTGCGGATTATTTCGGAATAAGCGAAAAATCCGTTCAACGTGATATTGACGACCTCAGGACTTATCTTGCTGAGGCTTACGGCAGTGGCGACGAAATAACGGTTAAATACAGCTATTTAAAAAACGGATACAGCCTTGTAAAGAAGGACAGAGAGTTTTTAACAAATCAGGAAATACTGACGGTTTGTAAAATTCTGCTCGAAAGCAGAGCGTTTAACAGGGAAGAGCTTGACATTCTTACAAACAAGCTTCTTATGCAGGCAACACAGGACGCAAAAGTTAATATAAATGAACTTATTTTAAATGAAAAATTTCACTATATACCGCCGAGACATAAAAAGCCTCTTATTGAGGCAATATGGGAAATTTCAGATTATATACATAAAAAGGAAATCATTGAATTTGATTATAAAAGGCAGGACGGTAAGGTAACGCACAGAACGGTTAAGCCGCTTAACGTAATGTTTTCGGAATATTATTTTTACCTGATAGCGTGGTTTGCGGATAATTCAAAGGATTATCCCGCGGTTTTCAGAGCAGACAGAATTACAAACCTTAAAAGTAAGGGGGAAAGCTTCAGAATACCGTATGCGAAGCGCTTTGAGGACGGTGAGTTCAGAAAAAGAGTGCAGTTTATGTATTCGGGACCGCTAAAACGAGTACGGTTTGAATTTTCGGGACCGTCGCTTGAAGCGATACTTGATAGGTTGCCGACAGCAAAAGTTTTGGAATGTAATAACGGGGTTTACATTCTTGAAGCCGAAAGCTACGGTGACGGAATTTTAATGTGGCTTCGCACGCAGGGAGATAATGTGAAAATAATAAATTTTTAAGGAGAGAGAAAAATGGATTTTGAAAGAATGAACAGACAACAAAAGGAGCTGCTTGCAGAGCTTTTTTGGGAGGTAATACGCATTGACGGTGAGGTTACAACCGAAGAGGAAACAATGTACAAGAATATTTGCAATGAGCTTCAGATAAAGGGCAAAACACTTAGAAGTGAAAATTCCGGAACAGGTAATATCTTTGAACTAATGAAAAAAATTGCCGATATTTCTTTGCCGTCCGAAAAAAGGAGCATTGCGGCAGAAGTAATATACCTTGTTTGTGCCGACGGGAAAATTTCCGTTCGTGAAAAAGGCTGTGTTTTAAATAAAATACAACAGTATTTTAATGTTTCGTCAAACGATTTGGATGAGATGACCGTAATAATAGAGGGGATTATTGA
>CACZTG010000164.1 GCA_902783995.1 uncultured Ruminococcus sp.
AACCGCCGGAAACGGAACCGATGCTGTTGAGGCTCTTGAAAGCTTTATTTCGTGGTGCGGAAAGGATTTTTCGTTTATTACATGGGGCGATGAAGATATAAAAATTTTAAGCGAAAACCTTGCTTTTCGTGGTTTCCCCTTAGAATACATTCCCGAAAAAAATTACGATTTACAGCTTGTTTTTGACTATCATACGCAAAAAACAGGCAGGCAGTATTCGCTTGATTACGCAATGGATTTTTACGGCATCAAAGAAACGCTTAAGCGCCACAATGCCTATAACGACGCGTATTACACGGCTCTTGTGTGCAAAAAAATGAAGCCGAAGCGATACTTTAAGCACTACCGTGATGTTGAAATAAAGCGGCTCTCCTTCTGTGACGAAAAAGAGTTTGAGGGCTTTGTAAAGGATATAGAGCTTTTTGAAGACCTTAATATAAAGACCGTTGCCGAAAAAATTTCGGGCGAGTCCGTTATTTGTCCCGAATGCAAAGCACCCGCGGCAAGTATTTTAAAATACAAGCAAAGTGATTTAAAATACGCGGTTATGTGCAAATGCGCGTATCACGGCAGGTTTTTGTCTCTTTTAAAGCTTTGCCCCATTGAGGAGCTTAATGTTGTTAAAGTTGTCAGAAACACATACAGACCGGGAAACGAAGCAAATAAAAATATGCGTCTTAAATCAAAGGCTTGGAAGTGGAAGGTTATAAAAACCGACGGATATCAACAAATAAGTATTAAATAGAGATATTTTAAAAAGGCGTACTTTTACCGGTACGCCTTTTAAAATATCTGCGTTTTAATCTGATTTTTAAGCTCCATAAAAGAAATCAGAAATTCACACGGCTTCGCTTCAATGCCAGACAGTGTTCCGTAAGGAAAGTAAAAAACAAAACCTTCCGGACACAGGTAATAATTTTCGGTTTTAAACGCCGAATAAAGTCTTATTTTCCAATCGTCAAAAAATTTTTCGCCATTTGCTGTTTTTTCCTTTATACGGCTTTCAAGAATATATAAAATCATTTCACGGTATTTAACATTTTGCCTGAAAAAATCTCCGAGCCGAATCAGCGAGCCTGTGCGCGTGTTCCAGGTCGCGCCGCTTACAAGATATATTCTGTTCATATCTTTGTCATACGAAGTTGTTTCATATTTGTAAGATATAACAAATCTTGAGCTGTACATAAGCCTGTATATCCTCGCGACCGAAAAATCCCCCTCAATTTTCCTTGCCGCGGGAACAATACCGCTATGTATGAACTTTTCAAATTCGCCCGCCGCGAATTTTGAAAAATTATTTATGGAGCCTGCCGCAACGGTTGACGGAGATTCAATAACGGGATAATAAATATCATAGCTTAAATTACCCCGTTTTTCCGAAACAATCTGTGTTTTTATTTTGTACCTTTCCATAGAAATCTCCAATCTTATTATTTTTAATTTATTATATGCGTCCGCTGTCTTTTTTTATGACTTTAAGTTAGCCTGACGGCGCTAATTTGAACACGCTTTAAACGTCGGTATTTCGCCGCTTTTTACCTTATCGTTCTTGATGGGCGCCAGCCCATCTTCGCCCTCTGCGGCAAAAATCGACTGAAATCTCATTGTTTAAAGTCCTACGGAGTTTATTTCGTGCAAATTTATGTCGAGACAAGGAAAATGCCGCAGTGTGTTACTTCGTATTTGCAAGGTATTTGACGCAGTATCAGCATAAATTTGCCGAAAAAAACCGTAGTTCAAATTGGCGCCGTCAGGCTACGCTCACGTTTTAAATAAAACTGCGCGCCTGCAAAGATTACCGCGGGAAGCGCAATCTGAAAAAACGGCGCGAAAAATTTATAAATCTGCAAAAACTTATAGGTGTCCGGCGTATTTTTAAAAACCACAGACGCAAGCGCTATCATACCTAAAACCGTGGGGACGGCAAGCGTTCTGTAATCGGTGCTTTTTAAAATGCTGCCTGTTCCGCTGCTGAAAACATATACGCATACACATACCTTAACCGTCTGCGCAAACAAAAACGCCGCCGAAACAATAACTTCGATACGCGTAAAAAAATCCATAATGTTTATAACGCCCGTTGCTACATAAGAAGGATAATAGGTAAGCGCTATCGTATGCGTTCCGAGTACGGTTATGCTGCGCAGCGTTTCCGCAACAAGAAGCGCTCCGCCTACAAGAAGCCCGTACAAAAAAATTTTGCGGGTTTTTGTTTTGTTCTTTTTAAAGCCCATAAGGCACGCTGCAAGAGATACCTCGCTTACGGGAAAAGCAAACGCCGAAAAAACATCTGAAAAAAAATCCTCCGAGTTGCTTTTCAAAACCGGCAAAACATTTGAAAAATTCATTTTACCTATTGACAGCACATTCATAAGAAGTATTAAAAAAATCATTATCGGAAGAAAAAAATCGGTAAATCTTCCGAGAACCTCTATTCCTTTTTTTATTATATATAAGGTTGCCGCGCCAAACATTATAAGCGTTACAAGCTGCGGGGTTTCGGGCATTGAAACGTCCATATTAAACTCCGAAAAATTTTTCATTGCCATTCCGCCGAGATGAAAAGCGTAAAAGCTTATTAAAAATACGATGATTCCTCCGAAAAAACGGCCGAACACTTCATAAGCGATTTCAAACAGTCCCTTTCCGGGAAAAAGGTCGGCAAGTCTCGCGTACATAAGAAAAAACGGTACGGCAAGTATTGCCGCCAAAGCTGATGCAATCCACGAATCCTGCATGGAACGGCTTGCTCCGCCCGACATCATTATACCGCTGACCAATATCATTACAATTATGCCGGTGAGCTGTCTGTTTGATACTTTTTCCATGTTTGTTCTCCTTTATTTTACAATCATTTTGTAAGCCGTTTCAAAAACCGTGTTTGGATTTGGCACATCAACACCTAAGCCGAGAGATATTACAACCGCAAGAGCGCATATTGTCAAAAGGCAGTACGCGGTAACCACAGCCGCGTTCTCTTTTGCGTTGCGGTTTATAATATCGCACATAACGCAGGCTGTTACAAACAGCACAAAAAGTATTGTCTCACTCACTGCAACCCATTCCTCTCCGATAGTTTGATTTTTGGTCTCACGCCTTATTTACAAAACCGGTGCTGCGAAACTTTATTTTAACATTCACCCGGCAGGTTATATCCTTTAAATATCCTTTGTGCTTAAATTTCAGCCATTTATCGGGATATTTCTTATAAATCCTGCTGCCGAAGCCAAGGATATCTTCACCTGTTTCAAAGGCAAGCTTTCCGACAAATTTTTCTATATCTTTTTTCAGCTTTTCTTCAAGCTGTTGTCTGATTTTTTCGTGCTCGCCCGCGGATAAAACATGGTCCTTGCCCGTAAGCTCATCAATACCCGCGTCAAGCTTTAGGGAAATATTTATAACCGGGTTTTCTCCTTTAAATCCGGGTTTTACGTCAGTATCGCATTTATATACTTTGAGGTTTATGATGTCATCGCCTGTTTTTTCTGCCAGCGTGGTTTCTTCCGTTTTTCCCATAAGCATTGTCATAAGCTTTGACTCGCTTGTACTTAAAAAGGTTTTAAGCTTGTCATCTTTAAAAACCGCTGTGCCGCAAATCGCGAGAGACTGCATTTTTTCGCTTTTTTCTATGCTGAAAGCGGGAAGCGTCGCGGCAATTCCTCTGTTACCTATAGCGTTTATAAGCTCGTAAACGGTAACGTCCGGCGTAACGGAAAAATTTTTTGCCGATGTTTTGATAACATTTTTTATTTCATACGCTTTTATTGTTTCACCCGCCGAAGGCGCGGAAAGAAGTTCTTTCGCTTTGCAGTCCTTTGCCACAACCACGCTGTTTGTTATGCGAAGCTCCGTATCGCGCATGGCAAGGTCAATTATCTGAAGCAGCCCGTCCTTCGCGGCTTCCTCTCCGATTATAACAACCGCTGTCTGACTCAAAAAAAGCTTTCTCGACGCTGCCGCGGATATGTTTCCGAGAGCAGTGTAAAGGCTTTCGCCTTCCGCCGAAAGTATGAGCTGCTTGCGTGACGGAGCGTCTTCGCCGCTCTCTGTGCCCGCAATTTCAACGGTAACGGAAAAATTATCCTTTTCTCCCTTATCAACGGCAATTCCGCTTACAAGAAAGGTGTCTTCTATTTCCAGATAGTTTCCGCAGCCGCAAAGAAGCGTACAGCATAACAAAAGCGGCAAAACGGTTTTATATACTTTCATATTTTTTTATCCCTTGCGAACAATATTTTTTGCTATATTAAAAGGTCTTGTTTTCATAAACCGCCACGGAAAACGGATGTAAATATCCTTAATTTCCTGAAGACGCCCGCTTGACATAAACGAAGTATATCTTACGCCGAAGCTTGTAAGGCTTTCGGCATGGGCAACCATTATCATAACTCCGAAAATAAGCCCGTACATTCCGAGAGTTGAGGCAAGAAGGACAAGCGCCAAGCGGTAAACAATAACAACGCCTTTAAGCTTTGAAACCATTATACCAGTAATACCTGTTACAGACACGATAATTACCATGGGAGCACTTATGAATTTCGCGTCAACCGCCGCCTGACCTATAACAATCGCTCCGACGGTACTGAGCGCCGCGCCTACATTCGAGGGCATTCTGACGCCCGATTCACGCAGGATTTCAAAGACAAGCAGCATTAAAACACATTCAACCGTTATCGGAAACGGCACACCCTCACGGGCTTCGGATATGCTCAGAGCAAGATTGGTCGGTATCATTTCTTTATGAAATGCCACAAGAGCGATATAAAAAGCAGGCGTGATTACGGTAATAAAAAGGCTTATAAAGCGCAGAAGCCGTCCTACCGACGAAAAATAGTAGTTGATATAGTAATCGTCACCGCTTTGCAGGCTTTCAACAAAAAGATAGGGTACCGTCATAACCGAAGGCGAGCCGTCCGCAATAACGGCAATTCTCCCTTCAAGCAGCCTTGCCGCAGCCACATCGGGCCGCTCGGTAACGCCCGCCGTTTTAAACGGCGTCCACTGATTGTCACGGATAAGCTCATCTATATAGTTTGTATCGAGTATGCCGTCAATGCAGATTTTATTTATACGGTTTTTTAATGTGCGCAGCACATCGCGGTTTACAAGACTGTTAAGGTAGCAAAAGCATACGCAGGTGTTTGTCCGTGAGCCTAATGTCACCGTTTCGAATTTAAGGTCGGGTGTCCGGAGTTTTCGCCTTAAAAGCCCTGTATTCATAAGCAGTGATTCGGTAAAGCCTTCTTTCGGTCCCCGGAGAGTTTTCTCGTTTTCGGGCTGTTCAATACTCCTTGTCCGCCAGCCCTTTGAGTTTACAATCAGCGCCTTTTCGGAGCCCTCCGCAAAAACAAGAGTATCGCCGTAAATCAGCGCTCCCGCAAGCTCTTTTACATCGGCGGTTTTTTTTATTTCACCCGAATAAAGTACGTTTTCCGCCAAAAAATCAATGACATCGCCCTCAAAATCCGAAATCGGCAGCTCAATAACGGGCTTTGCGATGCTTTCATCGACAAGCTCGCTTTTTGCCATTCCGTCCATAAAGAAAAGCAGGCAGTGAATTTTTTTGTTAAAAATGTTTTTACATTCTCTTTTGCGAAGCATGGCGTCATTTTCAAAAAGAGAAGCTATAAGCCC
>CACZTG010000165.1 GCA_902783995.1 uncultured Ruminococcus sp.
AATTACAACGGGTATTCCAAGCTCTGTAAGCTGTGTTGTAAGATACAGGTTTCTTTCAAGATTTGTTCCGTCAATAATATTAAGTATTGCATCGGGTCTTTCGCCTATAAGATAATTTCTCGCAACAACTTCTTCAAGCGTATAAGGTGAAAGCGAATATATTCCCGGAAGGTCAATAACAGAAACACCCTCGTGTTTTTTAAGCTTTCCTTCTTTTTTTTCGACCGTAACGCCCGGCCAGTTTCCCACAAACTGATTTGAACCCGTAAGCGCGTTAAAAAGTGTTGTTTTACCGCTGTTTGGGTTTCCTGCAAGTGCTATTTTGTAATTCATAACAAATCCCTTCCTTTTTAATGATTTCAAAGTTAGCTACTGCTAACTTGCCGGTAATTTTTTTGAGGTCTATTCAACCTCAATCATTTCCGCGTCTTGTTTTCTGAGTGAAAGCTCATAGCCTCTTACCGTTATTTCAATCGGGTCTCCGAGAGGCGCTACTTTACGGATATATATTTCTGTACCTTTGGTTATTCCCATATCCATAATTCTGCGTTTCACGGCTCCTTCACCGGTAAGCTTGGTAACTTTAACTGTCTCACCGATTTTTGCCTCTTTCAAAGTTCTCATAGCGTTTCCTCCTTTTATATGTAATAACAGTGTTAAAATTTATACCATAATTTTTTGTGCCATTTCACGGCTTATCGCAACCCTCGACTCTTTAACTTTTACAATAACGTTACCGCCAAGCTGTGACACGACCATAACATTACCGCCTACAACAAATCCAAGGTTTTCAAGGTGTTTTTTTACATCGGGCAGACCGCCGATTTTTTTGATAATGTTTGCTTCTCCCTCATCCGCAAGTGTTAAAGGTATCATATATATTCATTCCCTTTGCAAATTAGTTTTTTCTACTTAAATTAGGACAGTCTAACCTTCGCTTCAAAAATAAGATTAGCCTTCACTAACCTCATTTAGTATAACACAAAAAAAACGTTTTGTCAATAGTTTTTTACAATTTTTTTAATTGTTCTGTTTTTGGGATATTTACGGATATTTCAATGTGACAGCGAAAACGTGCGACATATGTGCCGTTTTATCACATTTTTGAACAGTGGCATAAGAATTGTTTTACCCCTCAAAGGGGTTGCGGCATACCGATTTTAAAAAAATCGTTTTACTGCAACCCCCGGTTTTTACTGACTTATTCAAAATTTTCTATTCCACGTTCTTTTAGGAAGTTTAACGTCCGTTCATAGGAGGGAACGCTTTCCCGCGCGCCGACGCCCGTACACTTAAGAGCTGAAACCGCGCTTGAGAAAATACAGCATTTTTTATAATCAAAACCTTTTGTAAAACAAAAAGCAAATGCTCCATGGAAAACATCGCCCGAACCGTTTGAATCTACCGCGTCAACCAAAAAAGCGGGATATTTTTGTGTTTCTTTTCCGTCATACAAAATTCCTCCGTTTTTGCCTTGAGTTATAACGACGATTTTCGGGCTGTATTTTTCAAAAAGAATTGCTGCCGCCTCCTCTGCCGTTTCCGCTTTGGTATGCCCCAACGCAAATTCCTCCGACGGAATAAGAATATCCGCATAAGGAAGAAGTTTTTCAACGCCGTCATAAAGCCCACCCGCATCATACAACACAAGAGTTCCGTTTTCCCTTGCAATTTGTGCCGCATTCACTGCGGCGTCAAGCTCGTTGCCGTCAACCATAAGGATTTTCGCGTTTTTTACAGCTGTTTTTTGCGATTCGGAAAGCTCCAGAGGCGGAACGTTTCCTTTATCGAACACACAGGTTCTTGAAGCGGTATCTTCGGCAAGCCAAATGACGGAAGAAAAAGAATTATAGCCTTTTAATGTGTTGATATATTCTGTCGAAACTTTATATTTCTCAAAATCGGCTTTTAAAAACATTGCCGCACCGTCATCTGTTGTATTTCCGATATAAGCGCACCTTGCGCCAAGCTTTGCGGCGGCGACAAGCCCTGTCGCGCATGGACCTCCTCCGCTTCTGACGCTTGACCTTGCGCGCATTTTTGTATCCTCTTCCGGATAACACGGAATTTTTATAAGTGTATCACAGACATTCGCGCCGATTCCAACAATTTCTATCATTTTTATGCCTTTCCGTCCGCACCGACTAATTTAATTTTTGACATTGCAAGCTGCTTTACAGTTTCTATCGGGTGCTTCATAAATATATCAATCGCAAGACTTCTGTCCGGGTCATTCAATACTTCTTTTGTACCGTCCGCAAATGCGCAGCAAACGTCCGTGCCGATATTCATTTTGCGTATTCCCGCTTTAACGGCTGCCTTAACCTGCTCGTCCGGAATACCGCTGCCGCCGTGCAGCACAAGCGGAATACCCCCTGTTGCTTCTCTTATTGCCTTAACTCTTTCAATATCAAGCTTCGGAGGCTTTTTGTAATGCCCGTGCGCGTTTCCGATTAAAACCGCAAGGCATGTAACGCCCGTTTTTCTGACAAATTCGCCCGCCTGCTGTGGATTTGTAAATTCGTCCATAGAGTCATCATTTACACTTCCTATATGACCAAGCTCACCTTCAACTCCCACATCAACCGCCGAACAAATATCTACAATATGCTTTGTCATTTCAATATTTTCTTCAAACGAATGTACCGAGCCGTCATACATAATGCCCGTTGCTCCCCAACGAAGCGCTTTTTGTGCTTCCAGTTCGGAAGGACCGTGGTCCAGATGGAAGCATACCGGAACACTTGCTTTTCTTGCCGCGGCAACTATAGCCGGGGAAAGATAATATCCGACTTCTTCATTTAAAAGTCTCGGATAAACCTGAAGAATAACCGGTGCCTTCAATTCCTCCGCCGCCTTCGCGACACCCATAACCGTTTCGGTATTGTACACATTAAAAGCAGGTATCGCAAAGCCGCCTTTTTCCGCCATATTTATTACATCTTTAAGTCCTACAAGCATTTTATTATTCTCCTTTATTATTTATTGCTCTATCGGGTCAAACGTAAGCCCCGGAATAAACTTGCAAAATTCCTCCAGAACATCAGCATAATTTCCGTAAACCTCAGCCATATGGTGGATATACGGTCCGTTTATAAGCTTCTTTTCAATTTTTGATAAATCGTTAAATTCAGCCCACATATATGTACCGAAAGTATGCGGTCCCTCGGTAGTATGATAATTACCGCCCAGAAGCGTATAGCTGCCGTTATCAGCCTGAAATCTCGCTATTGTGTATTCGCCGTCACGTGCTTTAAAGCTCGGCTTTGTATTAAACAGCTTTGCTTTTGAATTTTTGTCCTTTACGGAATATGGGAAAGGTCCGCAATGCCA
>CACZTG010000166.1 GCA_902783995.1 uncultured Ruminococcus sp.
TCCGTCACTTTCCTCAAAAATTTCAGCCGCCTCGTTTACGCCGTCGTCATAAACGCATTTTCCGGTCGCGGCGCAGCCGCCGCAGGCAGAGCAGCCCCGTATGGCGTTTCCGCCTATCTGAATTACTTTTGTTTCGACACCGCCCAAATCAAACACCGTTTGCATTTCGTTTATTGCCATAGCGGTGTTGCCGTTTTTCCGGGGACTTCCGTTAATAATTAAAACTTTCATTTTGAAACACCCTCCACTAAAAATTTTATGATATAATTTTATACTTTATGTTCCGGCTCTCGCGGTGAACATCTTTAATGACATTTAAAATACCGAAGCCACATTCCTTTGCCGGACCCGTCAGATTATACAGCCCACGTATATGTATATTGATACGCTGCAACTGAAGCTCACACAGGCAGTCATGGAAAGCGTCAAGGTTTTCCCCGTAATACCCGGGAAAGGCAAACGCTTTTTTTACAGCCTTATGAATTTCCTCAGCCGAACGGCATTTTGCGAAATTTAATATTACAACCGACATTTTATCTACCGCCAATTTTTTTCTTTTTATATATTGTAACACATTTTTTATTTATTTGCAACATTTTACTTTACTTTGTTATTTTTTAGTGATATAATTATTATGATAAAAAATTTTTGAAAGGAATGCTCAAAGAATGACAATAAAAGAAGAAAGCCTGAAGCTTCACTACGACCTCAAAGGAAAAATAGAAATGAAAAGCAGAGTTCAGGTTAAATCAAGCCACGACCTTGCGCTTGCCTATACTCCGGGCGTAGCCGAAGCCTGTCTTGAAATTGAAAAGAACAATGACCTTTCCTATGAGCTGACAAGGCGCTGGAATACCGTTGCCGTTGTAACGGACGGCACAGCGGTTTTAGGGCTTGGAGATATCGGTCCCGAAGCGGGTATGCCCGTTATGGAGGGAAAATGCGTGCTGTTTAAAGAGTTTGGCGGCGTTGACGCGATTCCTCTTTGCATACGCAGTAAGGATACGGACGAAATTGTAAAAACGGTAAGCCTTCTTGCCGGGAGCTTCGGGGGTATTAATCTTGAAGATATTGCCGCTCCGAGATGCTTTGAAATTGAGGATAAATTAAAAAAATGCTGTGATATTCCCGTTTTCCATGATGACCAGCACGGCACTGCCGTTGTTGTGCTCGCGGCGGTTCTGAACGCTCTTAAATGCGTAGGCAAAGATATTAAAAATGTCCGTGCCGTTATTAACGGCGCGGGCTCCGCCGGTATCGCGATAGGTAAGCTTATGCTCGGTGCAGGGCTTGGCGAGCTTATTATGTGTGATAAAAACGGCATTATTTGTGAAGGAGAGGATTGGCTTAATCCGGCTCAGGCTGAAATGGCAAAGGTGACAAACCGCGGTAAAATGAAGGGTAAGCTTGCGGACGCGATGCGCGGCGCGGACATTTTTGTGGGCGTTTCCGGTCCGGGCTGCGTAAATGCCGAAATGGTGGCTTCAATGGCGGAAAACAGCATAATGTTCCCGATGGCAAACCCTGTACCCGAAATAATGCCCGATGAGGCGCTTAAAGCGGGAGCTGAAATTGTCGGTACGGGCAGAAGTGATTTCGCGAATCAGATAAACAACGTGCTTGTGTTCCCCGGTCTGTTCCGCGGCGCGCTTGACGTAAGAGCGAAGGAAATCAATATTGAAATGAAAATGGCGGCGGCTTACGCTCTTGCGGGGCTTATTTCAGATGAGGAGTTAAGCCCCGAATACATAATTCCGAAAGCGTTTGACGAAAGAGTGGGAAAAGCCGTTGCTGCGGCTGTCGCGAAAGCGGCTCGCGAAAGCGGCTCGGCAAGGATATAAATTAGCCTTGAGAGGTAATTTTCGGGCGGATAATATCCGCCCGAAAAGAATACATTAAAAAAGGACGGCGTAAAAACCGTCCTTTCTTAATCTCTGAATTCAAATAATTTTTTAAGCGGAATATTAAGCGCCTCTGCAATATCAATAAGCGTGTCAAGTGTACAAGAACAGGCGGCGGTTTCGATTTTTTGCATATATGTTCTGCTTATATTACATTTTTCGGCTAATTGTATTTGCGTTAAACCTTGCTCTTTTCTGTAATGTAAAATATTCAGACCAATGCCGAGCCAAATATCAAAGTTTTTATTTTTCATCGTTGCCTCACCTCATATATTATTATATGCGGGAAGTTTGTTTTTATCGACAATCAATATTTTCTTAAAAAAGAATAATTTGTTTGCATTTTTTACAAAAATGTGATAAAATGTAA
>CACZTG010000167.1 GCA_902783995.1 uncultured Ruminococcus sp.
AGCGTCAACCTTTTCCTTTTTGAGATAATCGCACACCTTTTCGCAGTCTGAGTTTTTGTAAAGAACTCCAAGCTCATTAAGCCATTCAAGGTCCGTAAACTCGGTTATATCATCGGAAAAATTTTCCTTAATATACGCAACAACCTTATTTTTGTTTTCCACACCCTTTGCAGGCTCGAAAATTCCCTTTCTTGTCGCGAAATCGCCCAAATCCCGGACATCCGGAACAAGACCGATTTTCAATTTGTAATCAAGCATTTTAATGCCTCCCGAAAAAAATTTTCATATTTATGTTATAAATACATTGATATTATAACACAATATGAAAAATTTTTCAATACTTTTTACAATTTTTTTGATTTTTTATTACTTTAAGTCTCGAAAATTCCTCACGTTCTTTTTCTTCGAGCACGTTTGTCATATCTTTTACAATATCGGTATAGCGCGGAATTATTATATTTTTAAGCGCGTTTGCTCTTTTTTGCGTTTTTTTAATATTTACCGCGAGCCTGTAAACCGATGTTTCGATTTCCGCAAGCTTTTCGGTAAGTGTCTTAACCTTACGAAACTTTTCAACAGCTTCATCAAGCATATTGGTTGTACCGAGAAATCCGTAAAAAAGCTCCGGCTGCTCATCTTTTACTTTAATTTCAGGTATTTCAACACCCATAACACTTTTAAATCTGATATCAAGATTATCCGCAACGGGTACATCTGCAGATATTTCTTTAACTATACTTATACCTTCCGAAATATTAGCTCTTTGCAGCGCGACATAGGCGTCCGAGAATACCTGGTCAATCTGTGACTGTATATCCTCCGCGCGGCTGATTAAGCTCATCATTTCATTTATTAAAATTGTTCTCTTTTTATCAAGAAGGTCATATCCCCCTTTTGAAAGCCTTAAAGTATTTTTAGATAAAATAAGGTTTCCTTTTGTGGGTACAAGTCCGGGATTCATACATCATTTCCTTCTTCCGGCTAAGCCTCATAATATTTATCAAGTGTTTTTGTGCTTATTCTGTCAAGTTCTTCTCTCGGAAGTCCGCGAAGAAGCTTCCACGCAAGTTCAAGAGTTTCCTCCATACTTCTGTTTTCGTTCACGCCCTGTCTTAAAAATTCCGCTTCAAAGCTTTTGCCGAACTCAATATAAAGCTTATCGTTTTCACTCAGTTCGTCCTCTCCTATAACGGATGCGAGCGCCCTTATATCATTTACCTTTGCGTATGCCGCAAAAAGCTGGTTTCCGACCTCAGGGTGGTCCTCCCTTGTGTAGCCCTCGCCTATACCGTCTTTCATAAGTCTTGAAAGAGAAGGAAGCACCGAAACCGGCGGATATATACCTTTTAAAAACAATTCTCTTGAAAGAACAATCTGCCCTTCTGTAATATATCCCGTAAGGTCGGGAATAGGATGCGTTATATCGTCATTCGGCATTGTAAGTATGGGAAGCTGTGTAACAGAGCCGCTTCTGCCTTTTATCATACCCGCGCGCTCATAAAGTGAAGCAAGGTCCGAATAAAGATATCCGGGATAGCCCTTTCTTGAAGGTATTTCACCTTTAGAAGATGAAAGCTCCCTTAAAGCCTCCGCATATGAAGTAATATCCGTCATGACAACAAGCACATGCATATCGCAGTCAAAAGCAAGATATTCCGCCGCCGTAAGAGCGCATTTAGGTGTTAAAATACGCTCAACCACCGGATCGTCCGCAAGATTCATAAACATCACAACCCTGCCGAGAGCTCCGCTTTCCTCAAAACTTTTTCTAAAATAATTCGCGACATCATTTTTTACGCCCATAGCCGCAAAAACAATAGCAAAAGGTGTATCATTACCCTCCGCAAGTCTTGCCTGTCTTACTATCTGAACGGCAAGGCTGTCATGCGGCATACCGCTGCCCGAAAAAATAGGCAGCTTCTGACCCCTTATAAGCGTTGCAAGCCCGTCAATCGATGAAATCCCTGTTTGGATAAAGTTTCTCGGATATTCTCTCGAAACGGGATTTATCGGACTTCCGTTAACATCAACACGTTTTTCGGGCATAATATTCCCAAGCCCGTCAATTGGTCTGCCCGCGCCGTCAAAAACCCTTCCGAGCATCTCTTTTGACACGGCAAGCTCAAGTGGTTTACCCGTAAATTTTGTAACGGTATTATCAAGAGCCATACCCGAACTGCCTTCAAAAACCTGCACGATGGCTTTATCTTTCGAAACCGCAATCACCTGCCCGGTCCTTTTTACCATGCTGCCGTCACTGTTTTTAAGACGTATTTCGGCAATTTCATCGTATGAAGCTTCACTTGCTCCCTCAACAGCTATAAGCGGACCGTTAATACC
>CACZTG010000168.1 GCA_902783995.1 uncultured Ruminococcus sp.
CTTTACAACGCTGACGGAAGTCTTGCGGAGTTTGCTCTTGAAGGCTCGCTGTTAAGCCTTATAAACAGTGAGAATGAAAAGAGCTTTGATGTTCCGGGAAGC
The DNA here is from genome assembly GCA_902783995.1 of uncultured Ruminococcus sp. The sequence continues at coordinate 103 of CACZTG010000168.1, forward strand.
GCTCAACCGGGAGATGTTCTCACGGTTAAAGCCTTTGTATTAGATATGGGACTTATGAAGCCTGTATCTGAGTGCGCTGCAAAAACATACACTGTTGAATAAAATTTGGGGAGAAAAACTATGATAAAAATAAAAAAACTTTTAGCAGTAATACTTATACTTACACTTTCGGCAGGAATTCTTACCTCCTGCGGAGAAGATAAAGTTAAGCCGGTAAGCGAGGATGGGCTGGAGCTTACGATTTTTATGCACTTCTTCGGATACTGCGTATATAATGACGACTGGCCGATTTTCAAGAAAGCGGCTGAGATTACGGGTGTTCGTCTTAAAGGTACGGCGTCTGAGACAGTTTCGGACAGTTCGCAGGCGTATAACACAATGCTTGCAAGCACAAAATTACCCGATATTATTCATTCCAGTTTTACCAATCTTAACGAAATAGGTAAGGAGGGCGCGTTAATTCCGCTTGAGGACTTGATTAACGAGCACGCTCCGCACATTAAGGAAATGTTTGAGAAATATCCTCAGCTTAAAAAGAGAGCAACGGCTGATGACGGACATATTTATTATATACCCGGTTCAACCTCGGGAATGGACGCGGGCGCGCTTCCTTCACTCGGTTGGTTTATCCGTCAGGACTGGCTTGACAAGCTCGGACTAAAGCAGCCGAAAACAATTGATGAGCTTGAAGCGGTATGGACGGCTTTCAGAAACAACGACCCCAACGGAAACGGCATTAAGGACGAAATCCCGTTTTTCTCAAGGGTAGGCGGCTTAAGCTCGCTTTTCAGACTGTTTAACACAAACGAATCAAGCTTTATGCTTGATGAAAAGACGGGCAAGATTATTTACGCGCCCATAACCGAGGAATTTAAAACGGCAGTTAAGAGAATATCACAGTGGTATAAGGACGGGCTTATCGACGAGGAAATATTTACAAGAGGCGGACAGTGCAGAGAACAGCTTCTTGGCGGAAATCTCGGCGGTTCAACGCATGATTGGTTTTCTTCGACGGCATCATATTCCGCAAGATACGCGGATTCCGTCCCCGGTATAAAATTTATTCCCATGGCGCCTCCCGCGGGTATAGACGGAAAGGTTGTAGAGTGGGATTCAAGAACGCCTATGCACAGCTACGGCTGGGGAATTTCAAAAGATAATAAATATCCGGAAGAAACAATTAAATATTTTGATTTCTGGTACACGGAGGAAGGCTCCGACCTTATCTCCTTTGGCGTAGAGGGCGTACATTACGACGTAATTGACGGTAAGAAGGTTTTCAAAGATGAGGTTTTGAACGCACCGGACGGCGTTCCGACTTATATGAGAAACCAGGGACAGGCAGAAATCGGTGCAATCAGAAAATTTGACGCCGAAAAGCAAGGCATGTCAAAGGAAGCTCAGGAAGCCTGGGATATGTATAACGATAACGGCTGGTGTAAGGAGCAAACCGAGTATGACGTCTTTACGGAAGAGGAAAATGATATAAAAAGTAAATACAGCAGTAATATAAAGACATTTGCCGACGAGCAGAGACAAAAATGGATAATGGGTGCGGAGGATATTGACTCTACATGGGATAAATATGTTGAGACCATAAAATCCATGCATATTGATGAAATGGTAAAAATATACCAGGCGGCATATGACAGACTCAATAAATAATTTCAGATGGTTAGTTCTTTGGGAAGGGGATATATCCCCTTCCCAAAGCGACGGTGAAGTGTTAAAAAATGCTTCACAGGAAAAAGAAAATGACGGGTTTAAGAGGTATAAAGCAGTATGTTAAAATTTAGAATTGCAGGTATTACTAATAAACTGATTTCGCTTATTTGTACGCTTTGTATGGTAAGCACAATTGTAGCTTTGCCGGGTATCGGCATTAACGCTTCCGCGGCGGCTGTGGATGTGGAAAGTTGTATCACCTCATCTGCTTCGCCTATGAGCTTGTGGAAAAGCGGCGATTGTACATTGACAGGCAACGAGACCTCATCTGTTACGGTATCGGGTACTTCAACGGGTGATATGACATCATATCCTGCTTTCAGCTTTAATACGAAAACGCTTGGAGGCGGAACGGATACGATAATGCATCTCGGCTGGTCAATAGATAATCCCGATATGCTTACAATTAACCTGAAATATCAGGACAGTAAGGGAAAATATGAACTTGCAACATGGAATAAAGCAGATTGGACAATCAGTGACAAAAGAGATACAGCATTCAGAGCCAAGGTAAACCCTGCAAGTTACAGAGCGGATTTCTTTTTAAATCTTCAGGACAGAACATACAGATTGTATTTTGACAACATACTGTTTTCGGAAGCGACGATACAGTCGGGCGCAACCTCTATAAAGAATTTATATTTCAGTGTTCAAGCCGCTGAAAATTATACTTTCACCATAAATGATCCTGTGCTTGTTATTTACGGTGCGGGTGCTGCTATGAATGATGTAGTTGCATATACACTTGCAGGCAGAAATAATAACAACTGTTATTGGTCCGTAAACGGTATAAATACAATAGACGGAGTAGCAAGTTACCGCCTTGTCGGAAACCCGTCCTCCCGTAACGGCGGTTCAGGTGCGGTTGACGGTTCAAATTACATAATAACAGCATCGGAATCTAATGCAAATTCAGGCGTCGGATACAGACTTCGCACGCTAAAAGCAGATGGGTCAAATTTAACGAAAGCGTGCTTGCCGCAGGACACTGAAAATGATAATATAATTCATCAGTCACTTACAATAACTCCGAATTTGACAGACGGAAATTCAGGTCAAATAGGGTTTATGGGTAAAGAAGCCGAATATACCGATATATATACTTTCACTGAAACAGACGGATATGTCAGCGGTCAGGCATATCATTTTGATATAGTAATTAACAACAAAGATAAGAAATACAGCATATTTGTCGGCGGAGCAGAACGCAGCACAGGCTATTTGGAAGACGAATATCTTTCAGAAATAATCTATTCCATAGACGAGTCGGGCTCAGATACGTTGTTGCTTAGTAATGTAGTTACGGTAAGCTACGATTATACTGTTTCATTTGATGACGTTACAAGTATGTTGGACAGCGAAGAAAATCTTAAAATAAGAGACCTTACAGTGCTTCTTGATGAAAACGGTGACTATGAAATAAGTGCTTGTGCCGTATTCAGTAATATATCAAAAGACTATGGCAGTCCAAAGCTTATATATACACTTTATAAAAACGGTGTATTGTTTACTGTGGACGGCAAGAATATTACGGAAGAAATTGAAACCACAAATGAATTGATAAAAGTAAAATATAAGGATATTAACAGAAAATATCCGTATTGCTTATTAAAAGCGGACGGAAATGAGGTTACTGCGGGAGACGTTCTGACTGTTAAAGCTCATTTTTTTGCAGGCGGAGAATTACAGGCGGATTCTGACGAAGTATCTTTTACGGTAGAATAGTTTAAGTTTACAACAATTGTTCTGAAAGGGTAATTTTATGAAGAAATATTTATTAGCATTTGTTTTTATTACATCGCTTGTGATTTTTTCAAGTAATGTATATTCGGCTGAACTTTATACAGAATCGAATATTTCTTTTCTTGCGGCTGAAAACGGGCTCGTTTTAAGCGAGGTTCCGGGTGTCGGAGAAAAAATATATGCTGAAGCAACCGTGAAGAACGTTTCCGCCGATGTCAAGACGGCAGTTATTTATTTGTGCAAGTATGACGGAAACAGCCTTAAAGGAGTTTCGTTTGGCAAGAAAAAGGTTTCGGCATACGGAAATGCACGCCTAAGCACAAATATTATGATTGAAAGCGAGGAAGATAAGCACTGCACATTTAAGGCGTATGTATGGGAGAGTGTGTACGGTGTTGGTGCTTGCTGCAGCGAAGCTACGTTTTTACAATATTCGACCGACTTATACGGCATTACTGTCGGTGGCAAACCTATTGAAAATTACAGTAACGATGTTACAAAATATTCTGTTAAAGTATCAAAAGAAAATGAGAAGATAGTGCTGTATCCAAAAAACGGAGCGGCAAAAATAACAGAAGTCAGTTATAATGTTCCGGGAAATACAGTTGTTACCGTAAGTGCGGGCGGCGCTTTAAAAACAATAAACATAAGCACATATATAGGGGAGGAATATTTGTATTCTCTGTCCGGTATTACATATACGGTAAACGGCACAGAATATGCAATTGATGATTTTGACCCCAATGAACTGAATTATGAAATCGAACTTCCGGATAATACATTTTATGTAAAAGTAAAAGGAATATCTCCGGGAGAGGTAAGTTACAGAGTACAGGATGTAAACGGTGCTCCGAACAGAGTTGCGGGTGTTTCCTTCGGCAAGATGAGAGGCGATACCACGGGACCGACCTATACATATGAAAGGCTTGCAATAGACCGGGTTATACCAATAAAAAATGAAGAAACAAATGCTGTTATAAGAGTTACAGACGGAACAAATACAAGAAAATATACTTTGACTTTCTATTCAAAACAACCGCGTCTTACAAAAAATATTTTAACAAAAGATGCAAGCGCAAACAGCTATGTTCCTGTTTATACTTCAGGTGCGGGACTTAACAACGATAACGGCTCGGTTGTTTCGGCCGACAGAATGTGGGCAGCTTCAAATGTCTCAAAATCACTTTTGGGAGCGTCTTATTTTATGAGCCCTTGTAACAATAAAAATGCAAATGAGCTTTGGTGGGGCAAAGATATCAGACAAAAAGGAGACGAATATTTCCGTTTTTCTGCAGATACTGCGGGAACGGTAGTTGCGCTTGGCACAGCTGATTTTGATATGAGCTTTGATGAATACCCGGATGAAATATGGACAAGGGAAAATACAGGAACTTCACCAAGCGGAATAAGCGATGTACGAGCAGGCAATAAGACATACAATGAATATACAGAGCCAAAGTATTTCTTTTACAGTCTTAACTGGAACAGCAATACAGATTCCATAAGAGCAAATATGGGTATTCAGGAGCTTTCCGGACAAGCACTTACCGATGTGAAAAATTCGCTTAGCGGTACATCTTCATACTCATATGCATGGTCAAGACATTTTAATGCGGGTGAAGACGTTGTAATAAGACATACGGGTGTGCAGGGAAATAATGCACAGGCATATGTATGGGCAATAGTTTGGGATAATATTGATGCGGAACAACAGCTTAACTCTCTTATGGGTGACGAAAGCGATACGGATTTGAATGATCCGAGTGTTATACTTAGCTATGACTATGTCAATAACGAAAACAACGGTGTATATAATGAATTTGCCTCAGTTTGGAAGGATTTGAGCAAAAATTCCAATGATTTGGAAGTCAGCGATGTAAGTAAAAGCGGGTGGACACCGTGCGGATTTGATTTGGTTTCACCGGATGATGGATTAGAACTTCCGGCTGATGTGACAAAGGTTATAAATTCGACTGATTTTACAATTGAATTTGATTTATCCGATATACAGGGAAATGCGGCAATTTTAACTTCCGCCAATGAAAACTTCAGCATATGTTCGGAAGATGATTACATAAAAGTATATTCGGGCAGTATTTCAAGGAATCCGATAGCGCTTCCTGTATCGGAAACCGTTGAAGGAATAAATCATATAGTGGTTTCTTGTAATGATTCAAAGACCGCAATAAAGTTTAAATGGTATGTAAACGGAGAATTAAGGGCGGAGAAAAACTTTATAAAGTATATATTTAAAGATTCCGATACCGTACTGCTGGGTGGTAAAAATACTGATTTTTATAACGGCAACGTTTGCATTAAAAAGCTGAAAATTTTTGATACAGCAAAATCGCAGGACGATATAAGAGCAGAATTGGAGGACTAATAAGATGAAAAAAAAGATAGCTGTTTGCTCTTTGATTACCGTTATTATAAATATGTTTTCGGTATGCGGATATGCATACACAAAGATTACGCAGTCAAGCACAGCGGAAAAAGCAGTTATTGAGGCAGACGGATATTCGCCTTTTGAAACCTCACCGATTATTGTTCTGAAATCGGGCAAAACTCTTTCTGATCTTGAAGAAGCAACAAATGACGGCTCAAATGAAAAGCTAACTGATGTCGTCGAGTATATAGGCTCGGCTTCTGCGGATAAGGACGGGCTTTTAAAGACGGAAATTGATTTTTCTTCATTTGATGTCGGAAACACTTACGGAGTTATAGTAAGCGGTAAGCTTTATAACTTAAAATATGTTTCGGATGATTACAGAAAATCCGTAATAAATGATATGATTTCGGCTGCTGATTCGGGTAATAAAGAGACACTTACCGATTTGTTCTCGGAAAACAAGGATTGTTTGTCTGTTGATAATAATGTACTTGATATTTGCACCGATTTAAGCGACACAAGAATAACGGACATTCTGCTTAATGAACTGAAAGGTAAGGAATCGCTTACAATTGAAGCAATGTCGGATATTATTCAAAAAACAATGCTGACAGCCGCTATGAATTCGGGTAAAATGAACAATAAGGAAATTCTTGACCGTGTTTTTACAGACGGAAAATACGGTCAAGGAAATGCTGCATTAAAAGATAAAATAAAGACAGAAGGAATAAAAACATTCATAAGCAATATAAACAATAAAAATTATAAAAGCATTGCAGTAGCTGACGAGCAAATTGCAAAAGAACTTGTTTTAGATGCGATTTGCTATTCCAAAGTCGAAACAACAAGCGAAATACTGTCGGTTTTAAATGAGTATAACTATATTTTGGGGCTTGACTTGAGCGGACTTAATAAACTGTCGGAAGGAAGCAGGGGAGATGCGGTAAGAAGCTTTGCAAAAAGCAAACCGACGCTTTCGTCTGCGCAGGATACGCTTGACAGGATAGTAGATTCGCTCAAAGCAGACTCTTCACACGGACAAAGCGGAGGCGCAGGAGGGGGCAGCTCCGGCGGAGGCGGACTCAGTGCCGGCACAGACAGCGGCACATATATAGGTATAAGAAGCCCGGTTTTTAATGACATAGGTAATTTTCCCTGGGCGCAGGATGCAATAAACTCTCTTTACGCTTCGGGTATAATTTCGGGATACGGAGACGGAAGCTTCGCACCGCAAAACAGCATAAAGAGAGAAGAATTTGTTACAATTGCCGTTTCGGCATTTTATACTGATGTATTGCCCGGTAAAATCAGTTTTTCCGATGTTTCGGAGACGGCTTGGTATTTTAAAAATATTGCAGTGGCTGCAAAGTGCGGAATAATAAACGGAATAAGTGAAGCTTTGTTCGGAACGGGACAAAGTATAACAAGACAGGATATGGCTGTAATTCTTTACAGAATTGCCGGCGGAAAACTCAAAGTGCCTGAAGCGTACAATGTTTTTTCTGATGACGGAAACATTGCAGAATATGCAAAGGACGCAGTTTATGCGCTTAGGGCAGCAGGAGTGATAAACGGAGTTACGGCATCTGAATTTGCTCCGCAGAAAAACGCTACAAGGGCGGAAACGGCTGTAATGATTTACAGGTTTATAAACTTAGTCGGAAAGGCTGGTGCTTGATTTGAACAGGCTGTATAATAAAGCTGTCTTGCTTTTATTGATTATAATTATGATGCTTTCGTTAAGTTTTACAGGCTTGACGGAGGACTATTCGTATTATGATGAGGCGGCAGCACTGCTTACGGGGCTTAATATAATAAAAGGCGATGAGCCGGATAGTCCTGTCACAAGAGCACGCTTTGCAGATGTTTTTACGAAAGCTATGAATATTTATACCGAGGGCTACGAGTCGGCATATCCCTTTTCGGATACTTATGACTCGGAATACCGTGAAGCAATAGAAATACTGCATGACAGGCATTATTTAAACGGAGTGGGAAATAACAATTTTGCTCCCGAAGGTCTTATGCTTACGGATTATATTGCAAGGCTGTATGTTTGCGCGCTGGGGCTTGAACAGTACCCTCAGGATAACAATATGACATTTTTTGCCGCCGCAAACAGGCTTGGTCTTTTTAAAAACGTTTCATATACGGAAGAGATTACAATGCATAATTTTGTGATTATGACGTATAATTTTCTGACGGAAGCGCCTGTCGGGAAAATTATTTTCGGCAGTGAAAGAGGCTATACTGTAGATAACAAAGATAATTTGCTTTATGAAAATTTCAGGGTTGTAAAGAAAAGAGGTATGATTTCCGAAAATTCAGTAAGCGGCGTTTTTTCAAAATCCTCCGCAAAGGATGGTTATGTAAAAATAAAGCTTTCGGACGGCACGATAACCACCGCAATTGACGCCGGCACGGGCATATCCGATTATTTAGGATATACGCTTGACGTCTATATAGAAAGCGGGGATGATGAAAACAGGGTTGTTTGCTTTGAAAAAAAGCCATATAATGATTACATCGAAATTGATATACGGGATATTAATTTTGAAGGCTCAAGCTTAAGTCAGATTGTATATGACTCAAACGGAACCGTAAAAAAGAAAAATACCGCGGATTTTCCGGTTGTCATATTTAACGGCGTATATTACGACGAGGGAGCCTTTGATTTTAATATACTTAAAAGCTATGACGGTACGTTAACGTTAATAAACAGCGGGGACAGCAGATATTACGATATTATAAAAATTAACGCTTATACCGATTATTTTGTCAGAAACGTTGAGTACTATGACGGAGAAATGCGTATTTTCGATAAAGGCGAAAACGCAAGTCTTATTTTGAATGAAAACGAAAGCAAAATAAAGCTTTACTATCCGAACGGGGCGGAAGCCTCGATTTACGAGCTTCAGGCAAATATGCTTCTTTCCGTAATGAAATCCGCCGATTTAAGCAATATTCTTATTTATATTTGCGATAAAACCGAGGAAGAATATATTACAAATGTTGATGCGGAAGAAAGGTACATAAAAACACAAGACGGAGAAACGTATGAGCTTTCGGCTTCGTTTCCGGTTAATAATATAGAAACCGGTAAAAATACGGTTGTTTATTTTGACTTTAGAGGTAAGGCGGGCTGGATAGAAACAGATGCCGAAAGCGGATATTCTTATGCTATAGTATGTTCTGCGGACTATGAAAAGAAAGATAATTCGGCGGTTCTTAAGACGTTTGCAAAAACGGGTGAATTTACATACTTTACGCTCGCCGAAAAAGCAAAAATAGACGGTATTTTTTATAAATCCGCCAAAGAACAGTATGACGTACTTGACGGCATTAAAGTAAAAGGCTTTGAAACGGGAATGTTTCCGATTCGTTACCTTCTGGACGGGGAAGGAAAGATAAAAAACATTGACAGCCCCGTATATAACAGAAATGCGGAATCGGAAGATTCACTTAAGATTTGTCTTGAAAAGAGCAAAACAACTTCAGGAGTATTGTTTTCATCTGATGGAATTTTAGCAAAAAAAATGGTACTTACAGGCACAGCTAAAGTGTTTGTTTTACCTGAAGATTCTTCAATGCTCAGTAACATTGAAATGTTCAACGCAGGCGGCAGGTCACTGCTTGAAACAGGAAAAAACTCAAACATTATGGCTTTCAAAATTAAAGACGATTCACTTTATGCAGACCTTGTAGTGAATTGGAAAAACGCCGCGTCATATGCTGAAATCAATCATGATAACAAGCTGTTTCTAATTGATAAAATAGGAAAAGCATATGATGAAGTGACAGATGAACTTGTAATGGAAGTTACCGGCATAGAGGGCGGCGTAAAAAAGACTTGCAAAACATATTCGGAATTTGACAAGAGCAAGCTTGACGGCGTTAAGAGAGGAGATATTGTTCGTTTTGCATATTATAAAGGCGCAATATTTAATGTCGAAATCGTATTCAGCCAAGATGATTCGGGCGGATATATAGGTACATATAACCAGCCGGGCGGCGCAAACGGCGTTGATAACAACGAAGGTAATTACGATATGTATTACTGCGGTTATGTTCGTGACAGAGAAGGAAAATACCTGAAAATCTGGACAGCCGACATTACAAATTCAGGGAAAAGCGTATTAATTCCAAAAACCACAAGCTGGGAAAACACCGATGAAACGTCGGAGGAATACAGGGTGATTCAGGCGACGAATATAGCGGTTTACGACCCAACTTTAAACAGTAACGAACAGGTATATGTAGGAGATATTGAGGATATTCCGTATTTTGAAGGGAACGGTGATTATGCAATTGTGATTACGCGTTACAGAAGCAGGTCGCCGCAGGAAACAATAATAATTAAACAGTAAAAGAAATCAGGGGTGTTGATAAAAATTTTTATCAACACCCCTATTCAAGAAACGGAAAAACTTCGCAAAATGTGTTTTGCTGTCCGGAACAGAGGTAAAAGCGGCTCTGTCAGAGTTTTATATTTTGTTGTTGCGGAAACTATTTATTTTTGCATATTCCAAAAATGAAAAGGACAATTTGACTGATGAAGAACGTAACAACATTAAAAAGATGATTGAACGGATGGAGCAAAGTTTATTTTTTGTGAAAGTATATGACGGGATTATGCAGGGTGATGGTGGTTTTGACTTTTGGAAAAGTGGAGACGGCAGACTGTCAGACAATGCATAATGCAAAAATATTTGTCAGCATAAAGTTGAAAACGGAAAATTTAAAATGAAGCTCCGCAGGCGCGTTGCCGCAAAAAAGCATAAAATTTTAAGCTTAAAAATAAAGAAAGGGGCTGCTGCAGGAGTAAAATACTTCCGTTTGCAGCAGCCTCGTTCTTTAAATAAATTAAGAAATTAAGCAAGTTCCGCGAAATACTTTATAGTTCTTACCATCTGGCTTGTGTATGAGTTTTCATTGTCATACCAGGAAACAACCTGTACTTCATAAAGGTCGTCGCCTATAGCGGAAACCATTGTCTGAGTAGCGTCGAACAATGAGCCGTATTTCATACCGATAACATCGGAAGAAACAATCGGGTCTTCATTGTAACCGAAGGATTCGGAAGCGGCAGCTTTCATTGCGGCATTGATGCCTTCCGCGGTAATGTCCTTACCTTTAACAACCGCTGTAAGAATTGTTGTTGAGCCTGTCGGTACGGGTACACGCTGTGCCGAGCCGATAAGCTTGCCGTTAAGCTCGGGAATTACAAGACCGATAGCCTTTGCTGCGCCTGTTGAGTTGGGTACGATATTTGCAGCGCCTGCTCTTGCGCGGCGAAGGTCGCCCTTTCTGTGAGGACCGTCAAGAATCATCTGGTCACCTGTGTAAGCGTGAATTGTGCTCATGATACCGCTCTGAATTGGAGCGTAGTCGTTAAGAGCCTTTGCCATGGGAGCAAGGCAGTTTGTTGTGCAGGAAGCAGCCGAAATGATTGTATCGTCTTTTGTAAGAGTTTTTTCATTTACACTGAACACAACAGTTTTAAGGTCTTTGCCTGCAGGAGCGGAGATAACAACCTTTTTAGCGCCTGCGTCAATATGAGCCTGGCTCTTTTCTTTTGAGCAGTAGAAACCTGTACATTCAAGTACAACGTCAACATCAAGCTCGCCCCAAGGAGCGTCTTTTGCGTCCTTGATTGCGTAAATTTTGATTGTTTTGCCGTCAACCGTGATTGAATCTTCACCTGCTTCAACAGAGTGAAGACCTTCACCTATTTTACCGCAGTATCCGCCCTGTGCTGTGTCATACTTTAAAAGATGAGCAAGCATTTTGGGGTCTGTAAGGTCGTTGATAGCTACTATCTCATAACCCTCTGCGCCGAACATCTGACGGAAAGCAAGCCTTCCGATACGTCCGAAACCGTTAATTGCAACTTTTACCATTTTTTATTCCTCCTAAAAAA
>CACZTG010000169.1 GCA_902783995.1 uncultured Ruminococcus sp.
GCTGTGATATGCCGGAGGTTGAATATTTTATGAAAAACTTTATGGACGGCTTTTCGCTCAGCCTTGATGAAATGTAAAACAGATAAAGGAGCTGTGACAAAAACTGTCACAGCTCCTTTTTTAAACATTTTCTATCTGCCAGTCAATCGGCTTTTCCCCTATTGACTCAAGAATTTTATTTGTTTTAGAAAAATGCTTGCAGCCGAAAAAGCCGCCGTAAGCCGACAGCGGGCTCGGATGTACTGTCGAAAGCACAAAATGGGCGGGATTTGTTATGAATTTAAGCTTTTCCTTCGCGTTTCCGCCCCAAAGCAAAAATATTACAGGTTTTTCACGACTGTTAAGTGCCGAAATTACGCTATCGGTAAAGGTTGTCCAGCCGCTTTTTTTGTGAGAATTTGCCTTGCCTTCCTCAACCGTCAAAACAGTATTTAAAAGCATTACTCCCTGATTTGCCCATTTTTCAAGACAGCCGTTATCCGGAATATAACAGCCGAGGTCATTTTTAAGCTCGGTAAGCATATTTACAAGACTTGGCGGAGCAGGTACGCCCACATTTACCGAAAACGCCAGACCGTGCGCCTGCCCTTTTTCGTGATAAGGGTCCTGTCCGAGAAGCAACACTTTAACATCATCATAATCGGTATATTTAAAAGCGTTAAATATACACTCCTTCGGCGGGTAAACGGTTTTTGAAGCGTACTCCGTTTCCACAAAATCCATAAGCTTTTTAAAATATTCTTTTTCGGTTTCACTTTTTAAAACCTTGTCCCAGCCTTTATTCAGCATAATAAACACTTACCTTTTACTTTGTATAAAATATTACCGCATAGCTGCCGCAGCCAACATTTATCCCAACCGTGGGACCGATATATGAAATTCCGTCAACCTTAACGCCAAAATTTTCCGTAAGAGCGTTTTTAAGCTCGTCGGCTTTCTCGGGAACGTCGCTATGTACAATCCATATTTCGTCCGACTGCTTTATCCCCATTTCTTCGGTTATTGAAAGGATTTTCGGTATAACCTTTCTGCTGCCTCTGACTTTATCCTTAAATTCAACAAGCCCGTCCTCTATCGACAAAATCGGCTTTATGTCAAGTATGCTCGCAACCGCCGCGACAGAAGGCTTGATTCTGCCTCCCGCTTTGAGATACTTTATATCCTCAACCGCAAGAATAGCGTGTTGTTTTTTAAACATATCGTTTACCCTGTTTAAAATATCCTCTTTTTCCGCGCCGCCCGCCGCCATTTCAGCGGCAATTTCAGCGGCTCTTCCGTACATAAAACAAAACGACATTGTATCAACAACCTCAATATCAAGCTTTATGCCGTCATCATGCAGCATATTTGCCGCAAGGTTCGCGTTGTTATATGTACCGCTGCCTGCCTTTGATATTGTAAAGCATATAACCGTATCAAAACCTTCCTCCGCAGCCTCTTTATATGCGTCATAAAAAACCGTGGGGGCAATCTGCGACGTTTTAGGAATATCCTTTTCCGATGACAGCCTTTTGTAAAACTCGTCATATTTTATATCAAAGTAATCACGAAAAAAATCATCACCGAAATAAATATTTATCGGCAGAATCTTAATACCGTATTTTTCAATCGATTCATAACGTATATCCGCCGTTGAGTCTGAAATAATTTTAATTTTTGACATTGTTTAAACTCCTTCCTTAAATTGACAACCATGCTTTCATTACATGAAAAAAAGCTTGAAATATATTCATTTTTTTAATTTTTGTTGCTGTAACGGCATCGGCTGACGCCACAAGCGTATCTCCGGAATAATAGTTTACTTTTCCGACAGCGGTACCTTCCGGTATCGGTGCCGTAAGCTTATCCTTTATTATTATTTCACTTCGGATTTCTCCGGCGTAAGCGGGCGGAATATATACACAGACATCTTTTTTAACTTTGAGCGGAACGGAAAGCCTGTTTCCTCTCGCAACCTTTGCGGTAACCTCCTGCCCTTCATCATCTTTTATAAGTCCTTTTCCCTGAACCGTACTGAGCGCAAAATTTGAAAAAGCGTATTCAAAAAGATATTTCGCTTCCGCAAAGCGGTCTGCGCTTGTCGGCGCTCCGAGAAGCACGGCAATAAGCTTTGTTCCGTTTTTTTCCGCCGTTGCCGCGAGACAGTAGCCCGCGCCGTCCGTTGTGCCTGTTTTAAGCCCTGTCGCGTATTCGTATGTCGAAAGCAGATTGTTCGTGTTATTAAGCGGAAATTTGCCGTTTCTTACCGTATCGGAAATCGTTGCCGCATGCTGCATAATAAGAGGGTGATTAAGCATAATTTCCTTTGACAAAACCGCAATATCGCGCGCGGTGGAGTAATGTCCGTCCGCGTCAAGCCCCGAAGCGGTAACGTAATGCGTATTTGTAAGACCCATTTTTCCGGCGCGCTTATTCATAAGCTTTACAAATTCTTCCTCGCTTCCCGAAATATGCTCCGCAAGCGCCACTGCCGCGTCATTCGCGCTCGGAATGGATATGCTTTTTAAAATATCGTCAAGAGGCATTTTCTCGCCGTCGTCAAGATATACCCGGCTTCCTTCCGTAGCTTTTGCCGCGGCTGTTCCCGTAACAATATCGTCCGGTGAAAGCTTACCCTCCGATATATATTCATCCGCAATTAAAAGTACCATAAGCTTCGTTATGCTCGCCATAGGTTTTTTATCGTCCGCGTTATGCTCAATCACAACCGTATCTGTCTCGGGCTCGATAAGAATAAACGATTCCGAATCAAAAACCGCCGGGTCAAGCTTGCAAAACGGTGATGTTTCGGCATAAGCAGCCGAAAAAGCGCATAAAGAAAACAGTAAAATAAAAACTAAAACCTTTTTCATGGCATTTTCCCTTTCAATTTAAAATTCAACAACAACGCTCGCTTTTGCGAGTGAAGACGTTATTTTTTTATATTTTATGCCGAAATAATCCATAACATCACTTACAGGCAGCATAGGCACGCCTCTTATAACCATACCGCTGTCCGTGTCGGCAGCACATGAAAACTCAAACTTCTTGCCGTAAATATCACATATATAACCGTTATATGAATTTGAATATCCGTAAATTCCGCCTTCGGTATCGGTATATGAATAATAATCGGAGGAAGAGATTTTCGCGTAGTTTATAAAATATCCTTCATAAACATCTCCGCCCGAAACGGGGAAAATATCAAAATCCGTTTCATATGCTTCAAGCACTTTTAAGATACCGTTTAAAGAAAGATACACAATACCGTTATCCTTTATAACCGGTCTGCCCGCGTCCTCAACAGGGAAAAGCTGTCCGCCCGAAGTCCTTATGCAGGTAAAGCTGTAATCCCAATAGGAAAACGGGTCAACATAATTCATACCGTTTTTACGCTGCACCTGATGATTTTTCAGCCGCAGAAGCATTGCGACCGCTTCGGCACGGGTCATAAACGAGTACGGCATAAGCTCACGCTTTTCATTTCCGCAAACTATACCGTGAGCCGTACAGATATAAGTCGATACAATATAATTATCGTTAAATATATCATACGCATCAATATAAGAAGCAAGACCGAGACGCGCCTTTGAAGTTATCTCCGCCGTCATTTCCCGAGGCACTGTAAGCCCGAGAGCTTCAAGAGAATTTGCGAAAAGCACGTTTGCCAAAATTCTTATGGCGGGTGTTTCGTAAAAGCCCTCCAGCTCATTATGCGTAAAGCTTTTCAAAATTCCGCATTCAAAAGCCGTCTGCGCGTAAGGTATATACCAATCCTCATTATCGCTTATTTCCGGTCTTTCACCCGTAACAAGCGGAACAAGCATTGAAAGAAGCTCAGAAAGGGTTATAGGCTCATCGGGAGCGAAGGAACCGTCCGGAAAACCGTTTATAAGACCAAGCGACGCAGCAGCTTCTATTGATTGCCTTGCCCAATGCCCCGAAAGGTCACTGAAAACCTCGGCGTTTACGCCGCAGCACGGTATGATCATGCTAATAATTATAAGTAAAATTACTGCTTTAAATTTTTTCATTTTTATTCTCCGTTTATGTTATATATACATATATATTATAAAATAAACAGCGCCCTTTGTCAATACACAAAAATTTTGTTTTTCTGTTGAAAAACTCTTTCATTTGTGTTATACTATAAGAAAAGGTCGTGTAAAATTTACAATTATTTACTTTTGGAGGGATTACTATGACGAAAAAAACAAAAGTCCTCGCATTTGACTTTGGTGCTTCAAGCGGCAGAGCAATGCTTTTTGAGTATGACGGTGAAAAGCTTAAAATTGATGAAATTCACCGTTTTTCAAATGACCCTGTAACGGTCGGGGGTTCTATGTACTGGGATTTTTTAAGACTGTTTTTTGAAGTTAAGCAAGGCATATTAAAATGTATAAATTCGGGCAACGGTGATATCAGCGCAATAGGAATCGATACCTGGGGTGTTGACTACGCTTTTTTTGACAAAAACGGCAAAATGCTCGGAAATCCGCATCATTACAGAGATACCAGGACGCAGGGGCTTATTGATAAGCTTGCCGGAAAGCTCGGAGGCAAAGAATATATTTATAACAAAACGGGTATTCAATTTGCGGAGCTTAACAGCCTTTATCAGATGTATTCATCGCTTCTTGAAGGCGACCCTACGCTCGATGCGGCAGATAAAGTCCTTTTCGCTCCCGATATTTTTAATTATTTCTTAACGGGCGTTATGAAAAATGAATATACAATGGCTTCGACCTCTCAGCTTCTTGACCCTTATACAAAAAATTGGTGCGGCGAGCTTATTAAAAAAGTCGGCTTGCCCGAAAAAATTTTCGGAGATATAATAATGCCGGGTACGGTTATAGGTACTCTTTCCGATGAAATCTGCGAGGAGCTCGGTTGTCCCAAAATACCCGTTATCGCGGTCGGCGCTCACGATACCGCTTCGGCTGTCGCAAGCGTGCCGGTAACGGAAGGTGATGATTATGTTTATATTTCAAGCGGTACATGGGCGCTTCTCGGCGTTGAAAACGATAAGCCGCTTATTAACGAAACCGCTATGAAATTTAACTTCACAAACGAAGGCGGTGTCGGAAATAAAATCCGCTTTCTTCGCAATATAATGGGGCTTTGGATAATCCAGGAAAGCCGCAGGCAGTGGCAAAGAGAAGGCAAGGACTATTCGTTTAACGACCTTGAACAGCAGGCATGGCAGGCAAAGCCTTTCGCGAGCCTTATAGACCCTGATTACAGCGCTTTCGGCGTTCCGGGAAATATGCCGAAGCGAATAAAAGAATTTTGCGAAAAAACGGGACAGACCGTTCCCGAAACCCCCGGCGACGTAATTCGCTGTGCGGCGCAGAGTCTTGCTTTTAAAATTGCTATGTCGGTTGACGGTATGGAAGAAACCTTAGGCAGAAAAATCAACAAAATTCATATGGTCGGCGGCGGCATCAAGGACAGTATGGTCTGCAAATTTACCGCAAACGCAAGCGGCAGACCGGTTATTGCCGGTCCCGTTGAGGCAACAAGCACGGGAAATGCCGTAATGCAGCTTATTGCTCTCGGAAAAATAAAAGACCTTAAAGAGGCGAGACAGATAATCAAAAACTCCTTCCCTGTTAAAGTTTATGAGCCCGAAGACGGCGAGGAATGGAAATCCGCATATGCGAAGTTTAAAAAAATAGCGAAAATGTCATAATTTTTTTATTGGCGCGTAAAATAAAAGTATTTTACATTGTAAAGAGGAGATACTAAATGAAGCGTATAGAAAACAAATGGGTAAAAATTGTTCTTACCGGAACAGCTCTTATACTTATTTATAAGCTTATGGATAATTTCAGTGAAATCACGGCTCTCCTGGGAAAGTTTATGAGCATTCTCTTTCCGTGTATTCTCGGTGCCGCCATAGCTTTTTTACTGTATATTCCCGCAAAAAAAATGCAGGGGCTTATGCAAAAGGTTAAAATTCCTTTTATACGTGAAAATTCAAAGGTTATAGGTACACTGCTTTTATATCTTCTGATATTTCTTCTGATTGGACTTACCGTAACATACTTTGTGCCTAAGCTTTACAAAAACATTGAGGAGCTTGTTTATAACGCGCCGAAATATATCGGCAAAATCGAAAATTTTGTGAAAAGCAACGATTACCTTAAAGATTTAAGCTTTACAACAATGATTGACGACAAGGTATCCGAATATTTTAATATGTCTCAGATAAACAAATATATCGGTATAATAAGCGGTATCGCGAATTCGTTTATTTCGGTATTTGTAAGCATTGTAATATCAATATATATAATTCTTGAAAAAGACGGAATTATGCGTTATATAAAAAGAACAAAAAAAGTTATGTTCGGAGAAGGGCTTTCAACACTCACTCTTTATGTAAAAAAAATAATAACGATTTTTTATTCCTATCTTTCGGGGCTTGCTCTCGACGGTCTGGTTGTCGGCATAATATGCTTTATCGGTTTTTCAATTTTAAAAGTGCCTTACGCCGTTTTGCTTGGCTTTATTACGATGATCGGAAATATGATTCCGTTTTTCGGGCCTATTATAGCTACCGTTATAATCGCGCTTATAGGCCTTATATCGGGCGGAATTTGGCGTGTTGTTTCGGTCATGATATTTTTGGGCGTTGTGTATCTTATTGACGGATATCTCATTCAGCCTAAGGTTATCGGAGGCTCCACAGGGCTTAAACCGCTTCTTGTTCTTGTTGCGGTTACCGTTTTCGGTGATTTGTTCGGCTTTGTCGGTATGCTTACGGCAGTTCCGATAATGGCTACACTGAAAATGATTGTTGATGACTATTTGGAGGATGGAAAAATAGACGGAAATTAAAAGGCTCCGGAGGCTGTGATAAATTTTATGCTCCGCTAAATCAGACGCAAAGGTACTGTGAAAAAATGATTTTTTCACAGTACCTTTTAAAAACTCCTTTTTACCTAATCCGTTTCATCAAACATTTTATCAATAAAAATTCCGAATCCCCGTGTAGGGTCATTAATTAAAACGTGAGTGACGGCACCGATAAGCTTGCCGCTTTGTATTATCGGACTGCCGCTCATACCCTGAATAATGCCTCCCGTTCTTTCAATCAGTTTTTTATCGGTAACATGCAAAAGCATATCCTTTGACATGCCGTCACCGCTTGTTACGGTACGCTGTATTTCAATCGAAAATCGTTCAACGGAGTTTCCGTCAATACACGAGAGAATATAAGCGTCTCCGCATTTTACCTCGCTTCTCGGCGCAATTCGGCACATATCGCCCGATACAAAATCATTCTGAAAAAGTGTGCCGCTTATTCCGTTTTGAGAGTTTACCGCGATACTTCCGAGAGGCTTTGTGTCAGCGGGCAATATGCCTTTAAGCTCGCCGGGCGCTCCCCTTTTACCTTTCTCAACCGACAATACGGACGCGCTTGTAATTTCACCGCCCGAAATTTTATAAATATCACCCGTGTTCGCGTCGGAAA
The DNA here is from genome assembly GCA_902783995.1 of uncultured Ruminococcus sp. The sequence goes on from CACZTG010000169.1 coordinate 7,457, forward strand.
GTCCGTGACCGAGAGCGGCATATTTGTTGTTATCTTTTCTGTAAAAGGTAAGCGTACCTATTCCCGCGGCGGAGTCACGCACCCACAGACCAAGCTTATTGCTGCCCGAAAGTGTATCATATTCGGGCTGTGAAAAAATTTCCTGCTTTTCTCCGTCACGGATTATCACAAGCTTTATTCTTTTTTTACCGCTGTTTACAAGCTTTCTGAGCTCTTCGCTTGAAGTTACGGGATTATCGTCAACGGAAACAATAACATCGCCGGGCTTTATTCCGCTGCTTAAAGCGGGACTGTGCTGTCTGCCGTCACTGCCGCCAAAGCTGTCTGTCGATATAACAAGTACTCCTTCGGTAAAAAGATTTATTCCGATAACATTTCCTCCCGTCACAACGCTCATTGCGGGCACTGTTTTAAGGGGTACTGTTTTAAGAGGTAAAATACCGCACAGCTTAATTACACACTCGCCTTCCGAGGCAAATTTTCTCCCGTTTCCGGTATTACTCAGTACCGTTACGGAAGAACCCACCGGACACGGCGCGAACATACGGTTTTTAAGCTCCTCTCCCTCAACGGAAACAATCTGCGGCGGGATATATGAGCATATTATGCCTCCGTAAGCTGTATAAAAACAAAGTCCCAAAAAAAGAGTCAATAATTTTTTTCTTATTTTACAGTTTATTTTAATCAAGTCCTTTTTTATTTTATTATTTACAATATCTTGTGGTTCTTATAAGTCATTTTTTATGGCAGAATTACAAAAATATTACAAAAAAACTAATTTTTTTATTAAAAAATACAATATTTGTAGAAAAACCTATTGACAAATACAATATATTGTGTTATAATTATTACATATTGATTACATTTAAAGGCGCGATTAAAATCGTATAATCCACATTATATAGTATGGAGGGTGTTTTGTTATGCAGGCCATGGTTGAAAGTATAAAAAAGAGTATTGAGGATAATATCGGCAGAAAAGTCAGAGTAACCAGCAAGGAAGGGCGCAACCGCTTCGCGGTATGTAAGGGTGTAATTGAGGAATCGTACCCCAATGTATTTGTTGTAAAATATGAAAATCCGCAGTCAGCGAACAAAGAGGTCAGCAGAATTTCATACAGCTACATAGATGTTTTAACCCATAACGTGCAGGTTGCTCTTTATAAACAGTAAAAAGTTTTTACGGGCAGAAGGGAAACCTTCTGCTTTTTCTTTATTAAACGAAAGGACTGTTATGTATAAAATTAAAAACAAAATTATTTTTTTTATAGCCGCCGTAATTATTGTTCTCGCGGCTTTAGCTGTGTTGCTGATTTTTTTTAATACCAGCGGCGGAAAGACAATTGGCACGGAAGTGGCGGCGGAACAATACGTAAAGGCGTATATTGACGATGATATCAGGACACAGTACGAGCTTCTTGATGTATCGTTACTTTTGAAAAATAACGATACCGAAAAAATCTTTGCGCAGTATAAAAGCAAACCGCTCATGAGTACAAATTATTCATATTACATAAAAAACGTAAAAAAAGCCGATGAAAATACGCTCAGGAAAATTAATAACGTTTATAAACAGCGTATGGAATACGAGGAAAACCATAGCACCGAAATAACCGAGGCGGAAAAATTTAATATACGGCTTCGCAACAAATCGACGAGTAAAGACGTTTTTAAGGTTAATTTATGGCTTGTAAAAATTGATGATATATGGAAAATCTGCACGGTTTACGAATATGACCGTTCAATTGACAGATGCTTTGCGGCTGAGATGTATTAAAATAACAAAAACCGGGTATAATTACTTCTGAAGTTAAAAATCTGAAACAATTTTCAGAAAAAGAAAGGAAGAAAGTAATTATGTCAGAAAAAAAATATAGCAATTTGCAGGAGCTTCTTGCTGAAAGTAAAAGTGCTTATGACTATTTTTCAAGTCTGTCACAGGACGTAAGAGAAAAAATAAATGAGCATAATAATTCAATTACAACGGAAACCCAAATGAAAAGCTGGGCAGAAAAATATCTTTAAAAATGCGGCGCGGTTTTTAACAAAAACCGCGCCCAAAATTTTGCCCGTTCCGGCAAAAAACCATTAAAGCACTCATTCATTATAACATACTAAAAAAAATCAATTTCATTGCGCCGTATTTCAGGCGCATTTTTTAAATCGGAGCAGCACTCCTGCTTTGCCGGAGGGCATCTGCGCTCAGATTATATTGCCTGTTTTTTTGTTATCCGACAAAAATACTGCCGGCGAATAAAGGTAGCCCTGATAAAAATAACAGCCTATTTCATGTAAAGTTTCCTTCTGCTCTTCCGTTTCAACATACTCAGCAATAACATTTAGATGCAGACTCTCAGCAAGATGCGTTATAGATAAGATGATTTCTCTGCAATTATTATGCTCAAACAAGCCTCTGACGAGAGAACCGTCAAGTTTAATAAAATCAAACAGATTTTCTTTTAAATAGTTCAGAGATGTTTGTCCCATAGAAAAATCGTCAATTGCAAGTGACAATCCTATTTCATGCAAGCAGTTAAACGCATTTATCGTATTTTCATCAAAAGACAGCGCATCCTGCTCGGTAACCTCAAGGCATATATTTTTCCCTTTAAAAGAAAATTTTTCATTGAGTTTCCGGCAGAACTGTAAGTAGCGCGGCGTGACAATTGTCCTGCCCGTTACGTTTACCGAGAGCTTTATATTTTCCCCGAATTTTTCAAGCAGTTTCGGTCTGTCCTGCAAAGCACGCGTAAATACCGCTTCTTCAAGGTCAGGCAAAAAGCCGCCTTCCTCTGCAAGTTTTATGAAAATCGGCGGATAAAGCATACCGTAAACAGGATGATTCCACCTTAAAAGAGCTTCAGCGCCTACGCACTTTTTGTCATAGTTATATTGCGGCTGATAAGCAAGGACAATGCCTTTTTGCAGATTATGCTCCAGCTCCGCGCAAAGCGCCTTGGCAAATTCTCCGTAAACATTATTCTGTTCGGTGAGCCGCATAGTGGAAATTGATTGTTCATTTTGACGGAAAAAGCTTACGAAGGATTCATATTCGCCTCGATATTTTTGTTCATCAAGCCTGTCAAGCAGACGAATAAAAGGAAGATATATCAAAACACCGATAATAACATTTACAATTTGCAATAAGCTTCCCCGGACAGAACCCGTTGCATGAAAACCGCCGAGTATAATAGGCGTTGTCCACTCAACTCCTTCCGTAATCAACGGAACAATGCCCCAAGACAGAGCAAGATATGAAACAGAATAACAAACAAGCGGTACGGTAACAAAAGGAATAAGCATTATGGGATTAAAAATAATCGGCAAACCAAATACCATAAGCTCATTTATATTAAAAATCATCGGCAATGTTGCCGCAAATCCAAGTCCGCGGCGCGCTCTGTTTCTTGAAAAAATCAGTATCGTGATAAGCAGGCAAATTGCCGAGCCGCAGCCGCCCATCAAGACAAAACAGTCGAAAAACACCTTGCTTAAAACTTCGGTCGGCGCGGCGCCTGTCATAACAGCCGCACTGTTTATATCAAGTCCCGGCGCAAAATAAGTCTGCATAACGCTTTCAAGCGTATCGCTTCCGTGAATACCGAAAAACCACAAGACCGATGAAAGCAGGACAAAGAAAAAGCCTTTTAGAAAGCCTGTTTCCCCAATTGAGAAAAGCTTATCAAATGCTAAAACAAGAAGCATTCGGAAAGAATCAACGTGAAAAATATATACAATAACAGTATTAAAAGCCGCAAAGACTATCGCTGTCAAAGCCATGGGAGCAAAATATGAAAGCATACGGTTAAATTCCCTGTCGGCTCCTGTCGAATAGAAGCGTCGAAACGGCAGAATATCGTAAAACTTTAAGTACAGCGCAGACGCTCCTATACCTGTCAGTATGGCAAGAAACATGGATTTCGGTCCCATACTGTCGGAACCGAAGCCGGGCAGATACGCACCCGATAAAATGAAAAACGAAAGCAGAGAGGTTAAAATAACGCCTATATTCGGGGCAGTTCTGTTTGATTTTATATTCACGTAAGAACGGCTTATGGAAACTGTCATATATATACTTAAAACTCCAAAGGTCGCGCTGTAAATAAATTCAAAAAAAGATAAAAAAAGACCGTCTGCAAAATTTGTTATAAAATCCTGATACAAGAAAACCGGAAAGGTTTTAAGAATGAGCGCAAAAGCTCCGATAATAAGAACAGGCGTAATATTAAGTAAACCGCTGCGTATGGAACGTACAAGCGTCAGCTGTTCAGTTTTCGCCATAATATCATATAACCGTTTTGTTCTGTGACTCTTTGCGGACATATTCAAAATCCTTTCGTGTAAACTTATCCGATATTATCATATCATAAAATGCTCAAAATTTCAAGATAAATTTTTAAAAAAAGGGAGAATTTTACATTATAATCTAAACTTTTCCCTTATTCGCTGTTACTCATTGCTTTCCAAAAACAGACAAGATTCACAAGAATTTTTCCTGTTTTGGGCGCGAGCAGTGCTGGAGGATTTACGATAAACAAACGCCGCAGGCGTAAAACCGGAAAAGGTTGGCAGGCAACAAAGCGACTGCGAAGGCGTTTACAACTGAGCCGAGCGGCTTGCCGTGACCTTTTTCGGAAAAGGAGGAGCAGCGGCATGAGCGAACTCTGATTTTACA
>CACZTG010000170.1 GCA_902783995.1 uncultured Ruminococcus sp.
TAATATAAGCTTTGATGTGCCTTGCGGAAAAACAGTTGCCCTTGTCGGCGGCTCAGGCGGCGGAAAAACCACGGTTTGCCATCTTGTGCCGAGGTTTTACGGTATAGAAAAAGGGAGAATAACGCTTGACGGTATTGATATAAAAAATATAACCCTTGAATTGCTTAGGAAAAATATAGGCATTGTTCAGCAGGATGTTTTTCTTTTCACGGGAAGTATTTATGAAAACATTGCCTACGGAAAACAGGACGCAACAAAAGATGAGGTCATCAGCGCCGCAAAGCTTGCAAAGATTGATGAGTTTATAGAGTCTCTGCCCGACAAATACGACACCTATGTCGGCGAGAGGGGAATAAAGCTTTCGGGCGGACAAAAACAGCGTATTGCAATAGCAAGAGTATTTCTTAAAAATCCACCTGTGCTTATTTTGGACGAAGCAACCAGCGCACTCGACAATATAACCGAAGCGCAAATTCAGCAGTCGCTTTCGGAGCTTTCGGAAGGAAGGACTGTTATTGTGGTTGCTCATCGCCTTTCGACTGTGCGAAATGCGGATAATATAATCGTGCTTGACAGGAGCGGCATAGTTGAAGAAGGCAACCATACACAGCTTATTGAAAAAGGCGGAGCGTATGCGGAGATGCTGCATAATATTCCCGAATAACTTGACTTTAAAATGAAATTATGATAAAATATTTATAATGAGTAGGTTGGACGGTCGCGCAAAAGGCGTTAATAATGCGCCGGAGTGAGGAAAGTCCGAGCTTCACAGAGCAGGATAACGGATAACGTCCGCCGGGGGTGACCTCCGGGAGAGTGCAACAGAGATATACCGCCGTGAAAATTCACGGTAAGGGTGGAAAGGCGAGGTAAGAGCTCACCGGGTGCTGTGGTAACACGGCACTCCTGTAAACCCTATCCGAAGCAACGCAATGCGGAGAAGCGTTTTAAATGCGGAGCTTGCTCGGCTCCGATTCCGTAAGCGGCAGAAAGCTTTGCGGCAACGCAAGGATAAGATAGATGACCGTCTTAAATGACAGAACTCGGCTTACAGACCTACTCATCTATTTAAAAAATATTGTAAAACCGGAAGCGCTTTTTTTGTTTCCGGTTTTTGCAAAGAGAGAATAACCATGTTTACGGAAAAACACTTTTATGAAATAATAGCAGAAAAATAATACAAGCTAATATAACATTGATGATATAATAGAATTTACTTAAGAATAAAAAAATAACAAGTAAAGCGGTGATATTTTGGAAATACAAAACAGTTATATATTATTATACATGTCTAGACCCAGTAAAGAAAATACAAATAATACGAGTGATATACAAGAAAAAACAATTGTATTACCTACAAAAGAATATGACCTTGTACAAGAATGTTTTTCTGAATGTTTTTCTGAAATAGTAACAATAGAAAAAATCTCCGGTTTTTATGCAAAATACAATTGTCGCTTAAAAAATGACAAGAGTTTTAATGTAATAATAATTTCAAGAAATATAAAAGCAGATTATTATATTGATATAATTGTTTCGGGGAAAACAATGGAACGAATTATACACAAAATTGAATTGATACATTCTTCGTTAAATAAAACGAATATTTGCGAAAAATATACAGTCATCATTTCGTATGATTCCATTTCTGAATACTACTGCAACAAAATATTACCAAAGTTAAATATGTTAGAAAGAAATCTTCGTAAATTGATGTTTAATATATATACATTGAATTTTGGGCGTAAGTATTTTCAAGCAACAATCAGTGAAGAGTTGCAGAAAAAAATCAAAGGGGTAATACAAGCAAAAGGAAGCGAAGAGAAGAAAGAAACCAAACGACTACAAGAATTTTTCTACTTTCTTGAATTTGCGGATATTCAAAAAATATTATTTACACCAAAGTGGACAGGCATTGACGAACAAGAACGAAACAAATTTTTAGAAAAAAACAATAATTTGTCGGAACTGTCTGACGAAAAATTAAGAAATGCATTTTTGGATTTTTCGCCCAAGAGTGATTGGGAACGGTTTTTTAGTGAGAAAATCAATATTTCAAATATTCAAGAAATAATTGACAAGATACGCAGCTATCGCAATTCAATCGCACATTTCAAATTTTTCTCTCGGAAAGATTATGATTCTTGTGAAAGGCTAATTACAGAACTGAATTTAGAGATTATAAAAGCTATAAAAATTTCAGAAGAAAAAGATTTTGCAAATAAAAACATTGAAATCATTAGTAATTCGCTTTTAGAGTTGTCAAAAAAAATTGCAAAAAGCTTAACGTTAATTGTTGAAGCACAAAAACAGTTATTTGATAACTCAATGATTGATGTTATTTCTGAAAACATCAGCAGCTTTTTTTCGACATTTGCAAATATTCCTAAATTAGAATTGATTTCAGATATTGATTATTCCGAAACAGAGGAAAGTGAGGAACAAAACAATGCCTAATCTATCACAAATAAAAAGACAACGATTGCTTGACTTCCTTAATAAAATAAGAGAAGAACACAGAGAAGATGACACGGCGTTAATCGCTATCAATGAAATTGAAAGCGAACTGAACGATAAAAAATACGGGCTTGTGTGGGAAGAACATCAAGAACAGGTTGATGTTGAAATGATAAAAAAAGTACCGGTATTTACTGAGCAGAAAGACAGAGAAATTACAACAGATGAAAGCTTGCCGTATAACTTTTTGTTGGAGGGCGACAATCTTCATAGTCTGAAACTTCTTGAAAAGACACATAAGGGTAAGATTGACCTTATATATATTGATCCACCGTATAATACAAAAGAAAAAGATTTTATATATGACGATACAAGAATTGATATGTTGGACGGTTACAGACATTCAAAATGGCTGTCCTTTATGGAAAAAAGGTTACGGATAGCACATTCTTTATTGAAATCAAATGGATTTATATTTATTTCTATTGATGATAACGAAGCATCACAATTAAAAATATTATGTGATGATATATTTGGTGAAACAAATTATCAAAAAACAGATTATATACAAGTGAGATATGCAGATAAAACTTTGAAGTCTGATATGCGTTATCACAAGCAGATTGAACAAGTTTTAGTATATGGAAAAACTGATGAAGCAAAGCCTTATCTTGTGCCTGTTGAATATGGTTATGAAAAATTTATTTATTCGGTTGAAGAATTAGAAAAAGGGACAATGATTGAACTTGGCGGAAAGAAGGTTGAAGTTTTCAAAAAAGACCAATATAGAATTGTAAAGCACAAAGAAGGCTTTAAAAAAGGCTTGAAAGAGATATGGGCAAGCGGAACAATTCTAAACGGCAATTCGTCAGGTAGATTTTTTAGAGATTATTTGACGGGAAGAAAAAAGATTGATGGTTTAGGTGTTATGTATAAGGTATACGACATAGGGGATGATATTTACCCATATAGATATTTTACGGGACCGCAGAAAGCGACAGCAAATAAGGGTAAGTATTATCAAGGTGTACCTACTGAAAAATTGTCAGAAAATGCAATAAAGACATTACCTATTCCGAATTTTTATGATATGGCAGGAGACTTTGGAAATATTAGCAAAGAAGGTGGCATTGATTTTAATAGTGGGAAAAAACCGATAAAAATGATACAAATGTTTTTGGATTATTTTGAAAGTAAAGATATAACTGTTTTGGATTTTTTTGCTGGCTCTGGTTCTACTGCACACGCCGTAATGAGAAAAAATAGCACCGACAACGGAAATCGTAAATTTATTGTTTGTACAAATAACGAAAGTAGTATTTGTGAGCTTAAAACATTACCAAGAATCAAAAATGTAATTTTAGGTTATGGAAATCACAATGGTATTCCCGCAAATCTTAAATACTACAAAACAGATTTTATAGA
>CACZTG010000171.1 GCA_902783995.1 uncultured Ruminococcus sp.
CCAACTTCAGAAGAAATAACCGTACCGCCTGTTAAAACAGCAATATCCTCAAGCATTGCTTTTCTCCTGTCGCCAAAGCCCGGAGCTTTAACGGCAACACAGGTAAATGTACCGCGCAGCTTATTAAGCACAATGGTGGTTATTGCTTCACCTTCAACGTCTTCAGCAATAATGAGAAGCTTTTGTCCCTGCTGAACTATTTGTTCAAGAAGCGGTAAAAGCTCCTGAATGTTAGATATTTTTTTATCTGTAATAAGAATATACGGGTCGTCAAGAACAGCTTCCATTTTGTCTGTATCCGTAACCATATATGGTGAAATATATCCTCTGTCAAACTGCATACCTTCAACAACATCGGAATATGTTTCGGCAGTTTTTGATTCTTCGATTGTAATAACACCGTCATTGCTTACTTTTTCCATTGCGTCTGCTATAAGGTCGCCAACGCTCTCATTTGAAGCCGAAATTGAAGCAACTCTTGCAATATCATCTTTACCTTTTATTTTTTCACTGCTGTCTTTTATTTCCTTAACGGCGACATCGACAGCTGCGCTCATACCCTTGCGGAGAATCATAGGATTTGCGCCAGCGGCTATGTTTTTAAGACCTTCTCTTACAATAGCCTGCGCAAGAAGTGTTGCGGTAGTTGTACCGTCACCTGCGATATCGTTTGTTTTTGTTGCGACCTCTTTTACAAGCTGCGCACCCATATTTTCAAACGCGTCATCAAGCTCGATTTCTTTTGCAATGGTTACACCGTCATTTGTAATAAGCGGAGCGCCGAATTTTTTATCAAGCACAACGTTTCTGCCTTTTGGGCCAAGTGTGATTTTAACAGTATTCGCAAGAGTATTAATACCTTTTTCAAGGGCTTTTCTTGCTTCTTCTCCGTGCAATAATTGTTTAGCCATAAAAATCAATCCTTTCTGTTATTCAACAATCGCGAGAATATCGCTCTGTCTTACAATTGTAAGTTCGTTTCCGTCGATTTTGACTTCTGTACCGGCATATTTGCTTACAATTACCTTATCACCGGGTTTAACCTGCATAACAACTTCGTTTCCGTCAACAATACCGCCGGGTCCGACTTCGACTATTTCGGCAATCTGCGGCTTTTCCTGTGCGGAGCCCGGAAGCACTATGCCGCTTTTTGTTGTTTCTTCCGATTCGGTTGCCTTAATAACAACTCTGTCAAGTAAAGGTTTTACTTTCATTTTAAATTCCTCCTGTATATATAAATAATATAAACAATTTTTTGTTAGCACTCGTCTTGTTTGAGTGCTAACACTATATATAATACCACAAAACTATTTTTTTTCAACTCTTAAAATCTAAAAATATCGGAAAAAAATTACTGTTTTTAAAATTTTTCTCTTTTTTTCTTTAATTTTCTCAATTTTCAATAATTTTTTCCGCAACTTTTATACCGTCAACCGCGGCGCTGACAATACCACCGGCGTATCCGGCACCTTCTCCGCAAGGATATATTCCGCGAACCGAAACAGATTGCAAATCCTCCCCTCTTGTAAAACGCACAGGCGATGATGTTCTGCTTTCAACACCGATAAGCGGAACGCTTTTATTCGCAAAACCGGGTATTATTTTATTAAAATATAAAAGTCCTTCAGAAAGCGTATCACAAATGTATTTAGGAAAAAGCTCACTTAAACGACAGCCGTTTATACCAAGCGAATATGTTGTATAAATCTGCTTTGTTGTTTTTTTGTCATCAAAAAAATCTCCGCAAAGCTGGTATGGCGCCGAATAATTTTTACCGCCAAGAATAAAAGCTTTTCTTTCAAGTTGTTCCTGAAAATGTATTCCTTCGCCCTTTCCGAAATCATCGGATGAAACAGTAACAACTATACCGCTGTTTGTGTATCTGCCGTTGCGAAGATGATTGCTCATACCGTTTGTTACAACAGTTTTTTCTTCGGAAGCGGCAGGAACAATTTCGCCTCCCGGACACATACAAAAAGAATAGCAGCTTCGTTTTTCGCCGTTATATTTAAGATAATATTCTGCTGCCGGAAGGTCGGGGTGCCCGGCAGCGGCACCGTACTGCGCTTTATTTATAAATTCCTGACTGTGTTCAACTCTTACACCGACAGCAAAAGCTTTATCTTCATAAATTAAACCGCCTTTTAAAAGCATCTCAAAAGTATCTCTGCTGCTGTGCCCAATCGCGAGAACAAGTGCTTCACAAGGAAAATCTCCTCTGTTTGTTCTTATACCGTAAATTTTATCTTTACATATTATATCTTCCAGCCTTGTTTCAAACAATATTTTACCGCCGAGACGCTCGGTTTCAAGCCTTATGTTTTTTACAACCTTCTTTAAAATATCTGTGCCGATATGTGGCTTTGCGGCGTACAGTATATCCGCGGGAGCGCCAAATTTTTTTAGCGTTTCAAGCACAAAGGAACAACGAATATCGTTTATTCTTGTTGTGAGCTTTCCGTCCGAAAAAGTTCCTGCTCCCCCTTCACCGAATTGAATATTGCTTTCTGTATTAAGCTTTCCGCCCGAAAAAAACTTTTCGACGTCTTTTGCTCTTTCGTCAACATTTTTTCCTCTTTCGATTATAATAGGGTTATATCCGTATTTTGCAAGAATATATCCGCAAAAAATACCGGCCGGTCCATATCCTGCTATTATTGGATAATGATTATATTTTTTACGCGGATAAAGTTTTTTTTCGGGCAAAGCTTCAAGCTCTGTGACATCTGCGCCGCATCTGAAAACAGGATTGCCTGCTATATCTGCTGTAATACTATATACAAAACGGATATTGTTTTTTCTTCTTGCGTCAACCGATTGCTTTACAATACCGAAACCGGATATCAAATCAGCCGCGATACCCAGATAATCCGCAATATATTCATTCGTAAGCCTTTCATTAATAGGTAAAACAAAATTATTAATCCTGATTTTCATTGTCTTCTTTTTCGGCTTCATTTTCATTCTCATTCTCTGAAGTTTCTTTGTTTTTTGCTTCATATGTTATTTCCCCGTCAACAACATTGTCGTCACTTTCATAAACCGAAACACCGTTTGGAAGCGATAATGATAATTTGACTTTCTGTTTATTTTCCGAGGGGTCAAACTGTACATCGCTTAAATCGGCTGTAACTTTCTGCAGCCGGTCAAGCACAGCCTTATCACCTTTAAGCCTGATATCCTCACTGTTTACGCTAATACTGACATCATATTCGTCTGAAATATATTGCGGAATATCAGAAGTATCAGCTTCGATTTTAACTTGTTTCAAAAAGCCGACATTAAGCTTTACGTTTGCATCGAAAGTGAGTCTGTCGTCTTTTATCGGTCTGCCGGAATCATCAACGGCAACAGCGGAATATGTCATTTCTCCGCCGCCGGTTATGTTGTCGGTATTTACTCTTACTTCAAGTTTTGATATTAATGAAAGCATTGTTGAAGGACCGCTTACGGTAATTTTATCGGTTATAAGAGAAACCTCATAATCTTCGGAGTGTCTGCCTTCAAGTACAAGGGATGTTTTAAAATCCTGTGTTTTGCCGCTGTCAATATGAACATTGATTTCCTCCGGTCTTACACGCTTTATTGTTACTCCGGCAGGTACGTTGACTTTTGTTCTGATGATATAATCGCCGGGTTGGTTTATTCCGGAAAAATCAAAACTCGCGGAATATTCGGAAGATGCTTTTGTTACAAGGTTTCTTGTTCCCGATACACGCGCATCAATGCTAACAGGCAAATCTCCTATAAGATAAAGCCCGTTTTTTGATATGCCATCAAGACCGATATAATCCACATTTGTTATATTTACGTTTGAA
>CACZTG010000172.1 GCA_902783995.1 uncultured Ruminococcus sp.
CATTGCCAAAAGCTTCGGAATGGCGGGCAAGGATATGCTTGCGCTGATAAAAGATTTCGGCATAGATAAAAAAAGCAGCACAAGCGGGCTTGAACCGAATGAGCTTAATCTTGTTTTTGAACATATGATAAACCGCGCGCTTGTTACAGGCGACATTGAGCCTTTACTTATAAAAGGCGAAGCTAAAACCGAGCCTAAGCCTGAAAAGGTGGAAAAAGCCGCCGAAAAAACGGAAACGGAAGCCGCTCCCGCAAAAAAATCCGCAAAAGTGAAAAAAGAGGAGGCTCCCTCCAAAAAAGCGGAAGCTCCCGAAACGAAACAGGAGCCTGCCGAAGAGCTTTCGGGTGAGGACCGCGCTCCCTCATATGTAAATACAAGAGCAAACGATGTTGACCTTAAAAAGTTTGACGATGAGGAAAAAATAGAAGGTCTTGTCGAAGGCATAAAAGATGACGAAAAGCAATCAAGAAAGCAAAAAATAAAAAAGGGCGCGGGCAAAACCGCGAAAACGAACAAGCCTCTTGAACAAAAGCAGCACAAAAAAGCTCCCGAAAAGAAGGAAAAAATTCATGTTCTCGTTCCCGCGGAAATTACTGTCGGCGAGCTTGCGGAGCGTATAAACCGCCCCGCAACGGAAATAATAAAAAATCTGATGATGCTCGGGCAAATGGCAAACGTAAACGAAACCATCGATTACGATACCGCTTCACTTATTCTTGAAGATATGGGCTTTGAAACAGAGCTTGAAATAATTGTTACAAAAGAGGATATACTGTTTAATGACACCGAGGACGCGCCGGAGGATTTAAAACCGCGTCCGCCCGTTGTTGTTGTTATGGGACACGTTGACCACGGTAAAACCTCGCTTCTTGACGCAATCCGCAAAACCTCCGTGACTTCAACCGAGGCAGGCGGTATTACGCAGCACATAGGCGCGTATAAGGTTCATGCGGGCGGCAGGGATATAACCTTCCTCGATACGCCCGGTCATGAAGCGTTTACCGCTATGAGGCTCCGCGGCGCGCAGGTTACGGACGTTGCGATTCTTGTGGTTGCGGCGGACGACGGAATTATGCCGCAGACGGTTGAAGCAATAAACCACGCGAAAGCGGCAGGCGTTGATATTGTTGTTGCCATTAACAAGATAGATAAACCCGAAGCAAACATTGAGCGTGTAAAACAGGAGCTTACCGAACACGACCTTGTTCCCGAAGAATGGGGCGGCAGCGTAATTTGTGTGCCTGTTTCGGCGCTTACCGGCGAAAATATTGACGACCTTCTCGAAACCGTGCTTCTTGTTGCCGATATTAAAGAGCTTAAAGCCAATCCCGACAGAAAAGCAAAGGGAAGCGTTATAGAAGCAAGGCTCGATAAGGCGAGAGGCGCTATTGCGACTGTGCTTGTCCAAAACGGTACACTCCGTTCGGGCGACCTTGTCGTTGCCGGAAATACAATGGGTAAGGTCAGAGCGATGACCGACTACAAAGGCAAAAAGGTCAAAGAGGCTCCGCCGTCAACGCCTGTTGAAATTCTCGGACTCGGTGACGTGCCTGTCGGCGGCGACACCTTCTATGTTGTCGAGAACGAAAAAATGGCGAAAGAAGTTATCGAAGCGCGCAAATTTAAAGAGAAAAACGAAATGCTTTCCGCAAGGAAAAAGGTTTCTCTTGACGATTTGTTCAGTCAGATAAACGAGGGCGAGGTTAAAGACCTTAATATAATTGTTAAAGCGGACGTACAAGGCTCGGTTGAGGCTGTTAAGCAATCACTTTCAAAGCTTACAAACGAGGAGGTACGTATAAATATTATTCACGGCGCTGTCGGCGCGGTAAACGAAAGTGACGTTATGCTTGCCGATGCTTCAAACGCTATAATTGTCGGCTTTAACGTCCGTCCCACTCCCGACGCGGCTTCATCGGCAACCGAAAAAGGCGTTGATATGAGGCTTTACCGTGTAATTTATGAGGCAATTGAGGAAATTGAAGCCGCAATGAAAGGTATGCTCGCGCCGAAATACAGGGAAGCGGTTACCGGTCATGCCGAAATACGCCAGACCTTCAGGGTTTCGGGTGTCGGCACAATCGCGGGTGTTTATATTACGGACGGCAAGGTCGCGAGAGGCTCGTCCATACGAATTGTCCGTGACGGTATTGTTATTTATGACGGCAGCTTAAGC
>CACZTG010000173.1 GCA_902783995.1 uncultured Ruminococcus sp.
AATTCTGTCGGCGTCTGTGCCTTCACAGTACCTCGCGGAATATATACCCGGTTCGCCGCCAAGAGCGTCAACCATAAGCCCCGAATCATCCGCAAGCGCTGCCATACCCGAAGCTTTTAAAACTGCCTTTGCCTTAATCAACGAATTTTCCTCAAAGGTTGTGCCCGTTTCTTCAACTTCAATATCGAGTCCCAAATCTTTCAGACTGATAATCTGATAACCGAGCGGCGACAGAATTTCCTTAAACTCACGAAGCTTGTTTTTATTGTTTGTTGCCGCGACAATCTTACAATCCATCTTTTTCATTCCTCCGCCGCAATGTTATAATAATATATCGGCTGACCGCCGTACTGAATTGAAATGTCAATATCTTCAAATTTTTCATTCAGAGCTTCTTCAAGCTTTTCCGCTGTTTCTTCGCTTATTTCATCACCGTAATATACGGTTAAAAGTCCCGTATCCTCATTTACAATGCTTTTGCACACAGCGGCGGCAATCTCGTTAATATCCTTGCCGCTTGCGACTATTCCCGCGTCCGTAAGCCCTATTATATCATCTTTTTTTATCTTTATACCGTTATTTTCACTATCTCTTACGGCATAAGTAACGCTTCCCGCCGAAACTCCCTCCGCCATAGAAAGCATTGCCGCTTCATTTGTGTCCGAATCCGCCTCTGCCGAAAAGCCGAGCATTGCTGAAATTCCCTGCGGAACAGATGTTGTGCCTATAACGTTGACCTTACACTTTGCCATTTCTTTTGCGCTCTGCGCCGCCATAATAATATTCTTGTTGTTTGGAAGAATATAAACTGTCTCGGCATTAGCTTTATTTATGGCTTCAAGAATATCTCCCGCGCTCGGATTCATGGTCTGACCGCCCTCAATTATTTCACTTACGCCAAGCTCTCTCATAATTTCCGAATATCCTTCGCCGGCGGAAACAGCAATTACAGCGTAAGGCTTCGGCGGTTCTTTCGGCTTTGATTCTTTTTTGTTTTTTGTAATTTCTTCCGCGTTTTTTATAATTTTCTCGTTGTGCTGATAGCGCATATTATCTATTTTTATATCGTTAAGGCTGCCTATTTTAAGCGCGGTTTGTATAACAATACCCGGATTATCGGTATGAATATGTACTTTTACCACGTCAAAATCCTCAATGACTACCATACAGTCGCCTATTTTTGAAATCGTGTTTTTAAAACGGTCAACATTTACTTCCGGACTTTTTTTATCAATTAAAAATTCCGTACAGTAAGTAAAGGTTATTTCCTCATCGGCTACCCCCGCAAGCTTTTTTGTATCAGCCTTTTTATCGGATTCGGTAAGAATGACAACCGTGCCGTTTTCAAGATAATAAAGCATACCTTCAAGCACAAGAGTCCAGCCCTTGCCTCCGGCATCAACAACGCCCGCCTGCTTGAGCTTCGGAAGAAGCTCCGGCGTATGGTTAAGCGATATATTCGCCGCCTTTACAGCCTCTTTTAAAATAACCGTTACATCTGTTTTATCGGCAAGCTTTTCAACCGCTTGCGCGCTTTCTCTCGCGACCGTAAGAATTGTTCCCTCCGTCGGCTTCATTACGGCGCTGTACGCCGTTGCGCTTGCCGATGAAAAGCATTTTGCGAAAGAAAGAGCGTTTATGTTTTTCTTATTTTTCATTTCTTTTGCAATACCTCTTAAAAGCTGTGACAAAATTACGCCCGAATTGCCTCTTGCTCCGCGCAGAGTCGCCATTGCGGCTTTGTCGGCAACCGTAGTAATATCACAGTCTGTTTCAAGACATTTCTCGGCAGCTTCTTTAGCGCCGGATATACTCATTGACATATTTTTACCCGTATCTCCGTCAGGCACGGGAAACACATTCATTTCATTAAGCAGCTCTTTATTGTTCATAAGATTATTAGCTGCTGATATAATCATATTCGCATATTGTTTTCCTGTTAGCATATTTTAAAATCTCCTTAACAAGTCAGATTAATCGGCAGACGACATTTTCTCAATATGAACAATAACTTTTTCAACA
Organism: uncultured Ruminococcus sp.; assembly: GCA_902783995.1. Next base: position 2,023 of record CACZTG010000173.1, read on the forward strand.
CCAATGCCCATCATATGTTCAATTTCATATTTAATGTTCCGGCAAATGCTTTCGCTTATAGTCTGAACATTTACGCCAAAAGCCGCCACAATATAAATATCAATTATAAGCTTTGTGCCGTTCGCGCGAATTTTAACACCTTTTGAAAGCTGTGA
>CACZTG010000174.1 GCA_902783995.1 uncultured Ruminococcus sp.
CACACGTACTAAGGCGAGATTTAAAGGACGAAATATACCTTCGTTTTTCAGCCTCTGTTCAGCTTAATGACTTTGTCATTAAGCTGAGGAGCAAAATTGTATTTGCTCCTTTTAAAAATTATTCTGCTTTAAAATTATTCTACTTTCGGAAGATTTGCCGTATATTTCGCGATTTCCTCATCGGTCGGGATATAGTCGCTCATTTCACCTTCATGGAATTTCTCATAAGCAACCATATCAAAATATCCTGTTCCGGTAAGACCGAATACAATTGTCTTTTCTTCGCCCGTTTCCTTGCATTTTAATGCCTCGTCAATAGCGGCTTTAATCGCGTGACTGCTTTCGGGAGCGGGGAGTATGCCTTCTGTTCTCGCGAACTGCTCCGCAGCTTCAAACACATCGGTTTGTTTTACGGAAACCGCTTCCATATATCCGTCCGCGTAAAGCTGTGAAAGTATAGAACTCATACCGTGATAACGAAGTCCTCCGGCGTGATTGGGCGCGGGAATAAAGTCACTGCCAAGGGTGTACATTTTGGCGAGCGGACATACCATACCGGTATCGCAGAAATCATAGGCAAACGTGCCTCTTGTAAAGCTGGGACACGAAGCGGGCTCAACCGCGATAATACGGTAATCCTTTTCACCGCGGAGCTTTTCACCCATAAACGGAGCGATAAGACCGCCGAGATTTGAGCCGCCGCCGGCGCAGCCGATAATAATATCCGCTTTTATTCCGTACTTATCGAGAGCAGCTTTTGTTTCAAGTCCTATTACCGATTGATGTAAAAGTACCTGATTGAGAACACTGCCGAGAACGTAACGGTAACCTTCGTTTGTCGTCGCAACCTCAACCGCCTCGGAAATAGCGCAGCCGAGACTTCCGGTTGTGCCGGGATGCTTTTCGAGAATTTTTCTTCCGATTTCCGTTTCCATAGAAGGCGACGGTGTTACAGAAGCGCCGTATGTGCGCATAACCTCTCTGCGGAACGGTTTTTGCTCGTATGATACTTTAACCATATATACTTTACAGTCAAGACCGAAATACGCGCACGCCATAGAAAGAGCCGTACCCCATTGACCTGCGCCCGTTTCGGTGGTAACACCTTTTAAGCCTTGTTTCTTTGCGTAATAAGCCTGTGCTATTGCCGAATTAAGCTTGTGACTTCCGCTTGTGTTGTTGCCTTCAAATTTATAATAAATTTTTGCGGGAGTGCCGAGCTTTTCTTCAAGGCGGTATGCGCGCATAAGGGGAGAAGGACGGTACATTTTGTAATAATCGCGGATTTCCTTCGGGATTTCAAAATACGCGGTGTCGTTGTCAAGCTCCTGAGCGACAAGCTCCTCACAGAAAACGCCCGAGAGCTCCTCGGCTTTCATCGGTTCGAGTGTTCCGGGATTAAGAAGCGGAGCGGGTTTGTTTTTCATATCCGCGCGCATATTATACCATGCCTTCGGAATCTCGTTTTCTTCAAGATAAATTTTGTAGGGGATTTTGTTTTCAGACATTTTAAAGTCTCCTTTCATAATAATTATTTAAATAAAAAAGTCCCTGATATGCATAAATATGCAAATCAAGGACGAAAAAACTTTTCCGTGGTGCCACCTTGTTTTGAGCCTTTGACAGCTCCTCAGCGAGATACCAGCATATCTCCGACTTATAACGCAAGTCCTACGTCGGCGCATTTAACGCCGCCCTCGGCAGGCCATATTACTCGGTAACCTTTGTGAAACTCTCACCGTCATTCACTCGCTTTAAAAGATTTCTTCCGATTTTTCTCTGCCTCAACGGTTTGGAATATTTAATTTAGGATAATTATACAACACTTTTTTTCATTTGTCAATAGTTTTTTAAAATTTTTTTTGATTTTTTGATTTTGCATAAGTGAAACCCGGAACGCACATATCTTGTTTTGATTAAAACACTTAAAATATGCTTGGGTGAACATTATATTTTACTGTTAAAATACTCCTCTGTTACAGAAAGCTGCTTTTTTAAAATTTCCTTCCACAAAAAGCCCTTGATTTCGCCGCTCCCACGCGATACCTTCGTAAACCTTATATTTCCGTCTTTATCAAATTTTCGGTAGTAATAGTGGTCGGTACTTTTATAAAGCTCCCAACCGTCGTGCTCACAGAACCTTTTTAAATCTTTCCAGCTCGGCATTTGATACACGCTCCTATTTTTTTTATATCATCAAGGATAAGAGCTTTAAAAATGTATGGAACCTCTTTTTTTCTGTTGGGGGCTGAAGCCCACATATTAAATTCGTTGTAAAAATCAACTGAATAGTCAAGTATGGACTTTGCAAGCAAATTTAAAGCTTCATTTTCATCTGAGCCGTTCTCTGCCAAAGGAAGCTCGTTTAAGGAAAGCGTAATACTTCCGTCTTTTTCGGTGTATTTTACCGCCGAAAAAGAATAGCCCGATAATAGCTCACTTATAAATTCAATGTTGGATAAAAGCATATAGTCACGTGTTTTTTTTATAAAAGCCGGCTTTTCTCTGATAACATTTTCAGAAACCTCACTCCAGTTTTTTCTTACATCAGTAGCATTAACCGTAAGCATTTTTTTCATCTCCTCTTCACCTCCTATTATATCACATAATGTACACTTTGTCAATAGTGTTCACAGTGATATTTTATGAGGTTATAGGTAAAATTATACCGGGAATTATTGTTAAAATACAAAACGAGGCTTATAAATCCGTTTAAAAAGGATTTAAGCCCCGTTTTGTTTATTCAAATTTACAAATTAATAATAAACAACTATCTCCATAACTTTGCCAATATCGTTCAGTCTTGCAAAAACATAAGCGTCCTCGGTATCGATATCGGATACTGTGCCTTTATAAGGTTTTCTTCGCATGGAATCAAAAAAAGTTACCTTCGTATTATCAAATACGGATATGTAATTTGCGGAGCCCGGATTATCGATATCAAAATCACCGTAACCGGGGTTTTTACCGAGATATACCTTGTTATTTTTGACTCCGAGAACGTATCCGCTTATAAAGCCGCCCTCATCAATGCCGTTTGTCACAGCACTTGAAACTGCCGCGGTCGCATCACGCATTTTAAGTATATTTGTCATGCGGGTGCCGAGCTTAACTATGTTCTTTGCGTTTTTATTTACATATAAAATATCGCCCTTCTCAATATAGCGTATATCAAGGTAGCTGCCGTCGGTAACGAAAGCTCCCGATAAATCAGCCTCATAAAATTCGGTTACGTCTGAATCATCCGAGGCAAAAAGCCTTACTGTTTCACCGCCCTGCATGCCCTTTAAGGTGTAATAGTACTCATCGTCAATAAGGCTCATACCTACCGAGCTTACGATAAACATATCCGATTCATAATTGACCGAAGGATAAATCAGCCCGAGCATAATACCTATTTCATTATCATCGTTAATGCCGTATAACGAGAAGGAGTAATTTGCGCCGCTTATCAAATCCTTTTTTTCAAGAAGTGCAATTCTGCTTTCGTCAATGTCATAGCGCGGGGGGATTTCCGAGCTGAGCGCAAATATTTTTGTGTCATCGGTCACATAATAGCCCGCGTAGTCACCGTTGTAATATTTTTTATCAAACATATTCGCTGTGTCAGACTCTGTTAAGCTCATAATTGCAGATTGTCCCGCTGCAATTGTTTTTATAAGTCCTTCGGTATTTGTCTTATACGCAATCATATCATTAACAACAATGTCGGCGCTGCGGGAATCTTTTGCAGCAACATAAAGGTCCTTGCCGATGTTTAATATATTTACGGTACTTCCATCGTAAGGCACATAAATACTTGAAAGCTTGGATCCGTTTACGGTGGTGTTTAAATCAAGGGTTCTCCATACACCGTCCGTTCCGTAAACACGCACGCTTCCTCCGTTAACCTCGCCGCCGCGCATGTCAAGCGTAATAAGCGTCGCAAAACCGTAATTATATGAGCTGTTATTTCCTTTTAAATATATAATCCTGCCGTTAATGCAAAGATAATATATACCCTCGGCGCCCGGTTCAAGATACTTTTCGTTTACCCCGTTATAGTATTTATATTCGTTTTCCGTACCGTCACTTTCAATGCAGACGGTCATTTCATCGTAATCTATGGACGTAACCTTTCCGGTAACCTTACTGTCGGTAACATAGACGGTTCCCGAGTTAAGAACATTATCATCAAGCTCTGCGCCCGCAATACTTAAAACATCACCCTTTTTTATATCGCCGGCGGAAATTTTCATACCTTTTTTATATACTTCGGAATAACCGGCAGGTAAAATTATCCTGGATAACGATAACATAGTTGAAATGGTCAGGGTTTCCGATACTATTGTATAATTATCACCGGAACCTTTGGAAGATGATTTTACAACCATGTATTTATATGTCACAGCGTCGATTTTGTCGTATATTCCGTCACTGTCCGTATCGTTAAGGCACAATTCTATATCTTCTGCGTCTATATAGTCATAAATGTCATATACCGATACGGTTTCATACTCTCCACTGTTGAATTTAAACGATATATTATCAGCCAGAACAACTGTTTTTATCTCGTCATCATCATTCGTATAATAACGCAATCTGTTGCCGGAAATATTATAAATATCATCACTGTTAAGGCGTATTTCGGTGCTGTCATCGGGTTCGTCAATCGGGTCGTCCGGCGTCGGGTCGTCCGGCTTCTGATTGACCGGGAACTCATCAATTATCCTTGCCGCGTATTTAAGTATAAGCACTGCGTCATAAGTTGTAATAAAGCCGTCTCCGTCAACATCACCTATAAGCGGTCCGTACGCTATTCCTCCTCCCGAGCTGCCCGAACTTCCCGAAGATGCTGTCTCACCCGGATTTGCCGCAAGCGCCGTACAGGGCAGAACCGCAATAATAAGCGCAAGCATAACTAAAAATAACAGTTTTTTACTTTTCATTTTTCTGACACTTTCCTTCCGTTTTTTAGATTTTATATTGATATTATACCAAATAATAGTAATTTTGTCAATATTTATACAAGAATTCACCGTTTGTAGCGTCAAATATATAATTTTCACCGGTTTTTAATATTATTCTGTATGCGGGAAGAAGCGTGAGAAGTATAGGGCTTTCGTTTTCGGGCAGACCGCCGAGAGTATAGCCGGTCTGGATGTCAACGATTTCATTTTTTGTAATTCCTTCCGCGGAAAGAAGATTTATCAAAACTTTTGTGCTGTCAACGCATAAGGCACTGGCGTCCTGCCGGTCGTAAACCTCCGGCCAGTAGCCGTTAATTTTTTCAAGCGTGCCGTCGGGCATAATGTATATATCAAGATAACTTTCATATAGGGGATAACCGTCTATTTCTTTTCCAAACTTTATATAATAGCCGTTTTCACCCGACGTAAAATCTCTTACGGCATCGGTCTGAACGTCAAAACCGCAGCTGTTCAGATATTTTGAAGCGCGCTCAATAGCGTTGTTTTCGCTTATATCCGGAATTTTTACGGTTTTATCATGGTTTTCAAAGCTGAACGCAACGGCGCTGAATGTTATTTTACCTTTTTCATTTTCGTAAACGTTTTCGGATGATTTTGCTTTTCCTATAAGATTTTCAGCCAGGTCCTGCCTGTTATCGATAGAATTTGAAATCTCCGGCTTTTTCATATAAAGCGTTTTGCGGCTTATTATATCCGGATTTATTGTGATACCCGCTTTTCGCAATACAGATACGGTTTCGTTTACTGTCTGCTGAGAAACCTCGTTGCCGAGACCGGTTTTGAAAAACATATTATATAACAAAAAGATATCAACAAACAGAAAAAGAAAAATCAGTATGGTTTTGATTTTTGACCAGGACATAAGAAGCTCCTCCTTATATTATTCGGCACTGTTTGAAGGTATGGTGTATATTTTTCCGTTTTTTCCGGTGATCACGCAAAGGCAGGCATCGGCTTTTGTTTCGTTTAATTTATAGCAGGTTGAAATATCCTTGATACGGATAGGTCCGGCATCGGCTTCAATGGCGGAATAAACAAGGTTTATCGCATCCAGAACGCCGGGAATGTTGCTGTAACCGTTTCCCTGTGACAGCTCAAAAAGATATTGTTTGTAATAAATAAGCTCGCCGCTTAAATTAAATTTCATAGTAACGGCGTGTGTTTCGGTACCTTCTTCGGTCGCGAAAACGGGAACACCCTCCGAAACATAATCAAGCCGCACAGTATATCCGTTTTCATCAGGGGATGTTATATCCGAAGCAATATAAAAAGATAAGCTGTCTGTTTCAAAAATTTCCGAAACCGCGCGCGCTTTTGAATAACCCGTGTACAAAATATCGTAAAAAATCTCACCGTCCTGTGAATTGTTTTCGAGTGATACTCCGTGTGTTTCCTTTGCGGCATTAAATTCAAGCACGGAAATATTTTCTTTTTCCGAAAAACGCAGCGTTCCGTAGGTGTCTATATACATTGTGCCGTCAATATCCGCATATTGCTTTGCGGAGCTTTTTGACATATCAAAAAGAGAAAGAAGGAAATTTACATTTCGGTTATCAAGTGCCGAAAAACCGCCGGATACCGGTTTGAACGAAATATTTTGTAATTTTTGCTGTTCAAGGTTTATAACGGCATTGCCGTCAATAACAATTTGACGGTTTATTTCGGAATCGGTACTGAAACCAAGTTCTTCCGCTATCGGAATGTTGGTATATCCGTCGGCATCGCTTAAAAGCTTTTCAACGGTTCTTGCACTAACCGAGGTCAACAGTTTATAAAATTCTCCTTCGGTGTAATCATATATATATATAACAAGTTTGTTTGTTGCGCTGTCGTTGGAAGTGAGAATAACCGCGCTAACATTTTTAATTTCCTCAGGGAGAGGACATCCGGTACCTTTCTCAAAAACTCCACGTTTAAAGCTGACGCCGTAATTAAGATATATTCCCTGCGTTTTTTGAGCGGAATACCATTCTGAGGAAGGAACCTTTTCGTTATGAGTAACATTTTCCGCGCATAACAAAACGGACAGAATGTTTCCGTAAACCGAATTATACATATCTGTCCCTTTATTAAAAATGATACGCTTTGCACCGGAAGTATATATTATTGATACCGGTGAAATTACATCAGTGCCGCTGGTAAGACTGATTTCATTATTTAAAAAGCCTCCCAAACCAACAGCTGATGCAAACTGTGTTATTAAATTTTCGTTTTCACCGCTGCCCGGTCTTCCCGACCAGGAATTTGCAAAAAGCACAACGCTTGTTGCGACAAGCAATGCAAGCAGCGTGCTTTTTAAAAGTTCGGTTCTTTTATTCATTTTTATGCGCCAATAGCTTTTCTGATGTCAATCGGGCTGCTTTGAATATCACTCAGCGAAAGAACATTAAGAGTAATATTTACTTCAAGAATTGTAACTGTTCCATCGGGAGAATAGGTTCTTATACGGATTTTGTTGTTGCCGTCGGTAAGATAGATTTTCTGTGCTATAAGACCGCTTGCTCCTGCTGTCTGAACGGCTGCTTTGCCGTCAACATAAAGCAAATTAAAGCTGTTGGTGAACGGGTTATAGCGATATACCGACACGACAACGCCGCTTGACGTAACGCCCGATATGTAATACTCCTTTTGACTTGTTGTGGAAGTGTATGTTTCGGGCTTTTTTATTTTTATTACGCTGTTGCCGACCATACCGGGGTCAGCAGCGAAACAGTTAAACGATATAACAAAGCTGAAAGCAATTGTCAGGCAAAGCAGAGCCTTTAAAAAACGTTTCATAATAATTCCTCCGAAATTTTAAATTTCTGTATAAACAATTAATCTTCTATAATATATTATACAAAATATATGTTACAATTCTGTTACAATCACGTTAATTTTATATTATTTTTTTACGGGTAAATTTACTGTAAATTCTGTACCTTTACCGAGCTTGCTTGTTACGGAGATTTTTCCTCCGTGGGCTTCGACAATTTCTTTCGCGATGGCAAGTCCAAGCCCTGTGCCGCCTGCCGCCCTTGAACGGGCTTTATCCACACGGTAAAATCTGTCAAAAATATAGGGAAGGTCTTCCTTTGGTATGCCCATACCCGTATCGCGGATTTTAACAAAAACATATCCGTACATTTCGCCCGCAAGCACACTAATGTGACCTCCGTCACCTGTATATTTTACGGCATTTGAAAAAATATTTAAAAAAACCTGGTCAAGCTTGTCGCGGCTTCCGCTGACGCTTGGCAGAGGTTCGCTTATACTTAACGAAAGAGTTTGCTTTTTTTCTTCCATAGCAAGGTGCATACGTCTTAAAATGTCACTTATTAAAGCTTTTAAATCTACGGTTTCGTTTTCAGGCTCACGGCTGCTGTAATTGAGCTTTGAAAGAAGCAGAAGGTCATACACAAGACGGCTCATTCTGTCCGCTTCACCGACAATTACCTGAAGAAAATTATTTTCCGTATCTTTGGGTAGGTTTTCAGCGCCGAGAATTGTTTCGGCGTAGCTTTTTATGGTTGTGAGAGGTGTTTTAAGCTCGTGAGATACATTCGCGACAAATTCGCGGCGGTTCATTTCAAGCTTTTGCAGCTCTGTAATGTCGTGAATAACAACAATAATGTTCGACTGATAATCCTGATTTTTACGCGCGCCGGTAAGAATGAAGAAAAACTGTAAACTTTTGTTTTCATATTCATAATCACGGCTTACGGCTTCACCGTTTTTAAAATATATTTCCTGAACGCTGACCGAAACAAGCGGACCGAAAAAGCCGTCAAAATCTATCTTCGCGGTTTCACTTATTCCAAGCATTTCGGAAGCGGCGCGGTTAATATGAAGGACATTTCCGTCCTTATCAAAAGCCATTACACCGTCTGTCATATATCTGAGGATGGATTCAAGCTTATCTTTTTCTTCGCTTAACGCGGAAATATTTGTTTTAAGCTCCTGCGCCATATAATTAAAGGTGTCCGAAAGCTGACCGATTTCGTCATGGGAGCCGACATCAATTTTGTTCTCAAAATCTCCCGCGGCAAAACGTTCGGCATTGCGTGTAAGCTTCATTATGGGCATTGTTATTGTACCGGACAAGAAATATCCGAGTAAAAGGGCAATAACAAAGCCGATAAGCAGTGCCTCAAGAATGGTAAACAAAATACGGTTTAATATTTCGCCTATTTCAATTTTTGAATCGTAAACATATACAATGTAATCGACTTCGCTGTCATGCATTACGGGGTAAGCATAATCCATATAGGACTTCATAAAACCGTTTTCTTTGCCGACCTTTCCTGTCATAGCCGTGATTACATTAGGCGTTTTTTCAATATTTTTTGCGGGATTATAGTCACTTGAATAAAGAAGCTCACAGGTTTTGCCGTCAAGTACGCAGCAATACCTGTAAGAATCAAGACCGAGACGAACAGAATACGCGTCAAGAATTTCGTCAAGCTTTTCCGTTTCGGTTACGGAACTGAGCCGACTGCCGATTTCACCGTCAAAAGCGGCATCCATTGAACGGATAAATTCGTCAATATAAAAGTTTGAGACGGAAACTCTGAAAACTGTGCCGACAATTATAACAAGCGCTATAACGACAAGAACAAGAACAGAAACAAGCTTCCATTTTATACTTTTAAACATGGCAAGACAACCTTTAAATATTATTTGCTTTTATCGTTAAAGTAATATCCCACACCTCGTTTTGTCATAACAAAAGCGGGATTTCCGGGGTCTTCCTCGATTTTTTCTCTTAAACGGCGTATTGTTACATCGACAGTACGTACATCACCGTAAAATTCAAATCCCCAGACTTTTTCAAGCAGCATTTCCCTTGTAAAGACTTTTTCGGGCTGTGTTGCCATAAATTTAAGCAATTCATATTCTCTGTAAGTAAGGTCCAGAAGTCTGTCACCGCGGTATATTTCATATTTATCGCAGTCTATGGTTATACCGCCGCAGGAAAGTATGTTTGAACGGGGCGCTGCCGTAACATTGTTTTCACTTTGCGGCGCGGCAATACGCCTTGTGTTTGCCATAATTCGCGCGGAAAGCTCCTTCATACTGAAAGGCTTTGTGATATAATCATCGGCGCCGAGCTCAAGCCCCATTATTTTATCAACCTCGTCGGCTCTTGCCGTAAGCATAATAATAGGTACATTTGAATACTGCCTGATTGTTTTGCATACGGTAAAACCATCGGTTTTGGGAAGCATTACATCAAGCAGAATAAGGTCGGGGTTATATTTTTTCTGCATTTCGATTGCCTGTTCGCCGTCCATTGCGCTTATTGTTTCATAACCTTCATTTTGCAGGTTAAAAACGATAATATCAAGTATATTTTTTTCATCATCCACAACAAGAATTAATTTTCCTTTATTCATTTTTTGAAGCTCCTTTCGGGAATAGGCAAAAGGGTTCGATTTTTTTTGCCCGAATAAATAAGTTATATTAATTATATCAGATTTTTTTAAAATTTACAAGTGTTTTTTAAATTGTTTTTTCGGCGTGACGTGTCACGTGGCAGCTTATCGTCACGGCAACCGGAAGTCCGGCGATATGAGTGGGGTAGGTTTCGATATTTACTCCGAGAGCGGTGGTGACGCCGCCAAGCCCTGCGGGACCTATTCCGAGAGCGTTTATACGGTCTAAAAGCTCTTTTTCCATTGAAGCGTAAAACTCATCCGGATTTTCAGTATCAATACCTCTCGCGAGCGCTTTTTTTGAAAGCAGTGCGGCTTTATCCATACTTCCGCCGATGCCAACGCCTACGGTAATCGGAGGACAGGGGTTCGGCCCCGCTTTTTTAACCGTTTCAACTATAAAGTCCCTTACGCCGTCCTCGCCGTCGGAGGGTTTAAGCATTTTAACGGCGCTCATATTTTCGCTTCCGAAGCCTTTAGGCATAACGGTGAGTTTCAATTTGTTTCCGGGAATAACAGAATAATATATAACAGCAGGCGTATTATCGCCCGTATTTTTTCGTTTTAACGGGTCGGCAACGACAGAACAGCGCATATAGCCTTCCTTATAGCCTTTTCTCACACCTTCGTTTATAGCGCCCTCAAGATTTCCGCCGTATATGTGTGCATCCTGACCGATTTCGGCAAATATTATTGCCATACCTGTATCCTGACAAACGGCAACACCTTTTTCGGCCGCAAGCTCCGCGTTTTGTTTTATTGCGCGTAAAATATTTCGTCCGGAGGTACCTTTCTCGTGAACAATGCTTTTTTCAATCGCGGATTTTATATCGGAATTAAGATAATAATTCGCGTTTTTGCAAAGCTCCGCAACGGCTTCGGTAACCTCATGGCAGCTTATTTCACGTATTTTATAATTTTCTTCCTTCACTATATTCAGAACCTCCTTTATATCCTCAATAATATAATCGGCATTATCGAAATCGCCTTTACCGGGATAGCCGTATTTTACGCCCACGGTTTTAGTGCCCGCTTTCAGACCGCCTTCAATATCATATTTTGTATCGCCGACCATAAGACAATTCGCGGTATTAAGGCGGCAATCGTCCGCAAGCTCGGCAATAAGCTCGTTCTTACTCTTTTCACAGTCTTTAAAGCCGGGTGCCTGGATTTTTTCAAAATAATCGTAAAGACCGAATTTTTTTAGTATCGCATCGGCAAATTCCTTTGGCTTTGATGTTACGACAAAGAGCCGTATTCCGCTTTTTTTCAGCTGTCTGAGAGTTTCCGGAACATTGTTATAGACTTTAACGAGAAACATATTTCCCTTACGATATACTTCACGGTAGATGTCAACGAGCTCCTCCGCTTCGGAACGGCTGACACCATAGTATTTCATATAGGAAATAACAAGCGCGGGACCGATATAGCTTTCCCGCACATTTTCATCATCAATAGGGGAGATGCCCTTTTTTTTAAGCGCGTATTCAAAAGAAGTTACAATTGCCTCATAGGAATCCGTAAGCGTTCCGTCCAAATCAAAAAACACAGCTTCAAGCATATAAACCGCCGCCTTAATTTATTCTATTTTTTCTACCTTTATAGTGTTTGTGTTGCCGGATTTGCCGTTAGTGCTGCCGCCCGTAATAACAACAGTATCACCGCTTTTAAGGTTAAGATGCTCTTTCGCGGCAAGACAAGCGTGATAAAAAACAACGTCCGTAGAATTAAACACCTGTGACAGGACAGGAGTAACACCCCACGAAAGAGCAAGCTTATACCAAGCGCGTTTATCGGTTGTCATACCTATTATATCGGTAGGCGCGCGGAAACGTGACACCATACGTACAGTCATACCCGAAACAGAACAAACAACAATGGCTTTCGCGTTAATATCAATTGCCATACCGCAGGTCGCATGAGAGATTGCGTCAAGCTGATTTTTTATTTTAAATTCGTTTGTTTTAAATCTTTTTGCATAGTGGATATGTTTTTCGGTTTCCTCAACAATTTCCGCCATTGTTTTGACGGTCTGAACCGGATATTTGCCGGCAGCGGATTCTCCGGACAACATAACGGCACTTGTACCGTCATAAACAGCATTTGCCACATCGGATATTTCTGCTCTTGTTGGGCGAGGATTATATATCATTGATTCAAGCATTTCCGTTGCGGTTATAACTCTTTTGCCGAGAAGGCGGCATTTTGTAATGATATATTTTTGAATTGCGGGAAGCTCTGCAAACGGCACTTCAACTCCGAGGTCACCTCTGCCAATCATAACGCCGTCACATTCGGAACAGATTTCTTCGATATTGTCAATACCTGTGCGGTTTTCAATTTTCGCGATTATGCCGATGTCTTTTCCGCCGTTTTTATGTAAAAAGTTTTTAATTGCGAGAATGTCCTCTTTTACAGATACGAAAGACGCAGCCACATAATCAACTTCATTTTCAATACCAAAAAGAAGGTCAGATTTATCCTGTTCGCTTAAATATAGCTGATTTAACACTTTTCCGGGAAAGCTCATACTTTTTTTGTCGGAAAGCTCTCCGCCGATAACGGTGCGGCAAATAACCTCTGTTTCTGTTTTTGACTCTACTTCAAAAATAACAAGTCCGTTGTTCACCAAAATTTTATCTCCGACGGATATATCATTTACAAGCCCGTCATATGTGACCGAAACAATTGTATGGTCACCCTCAATATCACGTGTGGTAAAGGTAAAACTGTCGCCGTCATTTAAATGGATTTTACCGTTTTTAAAGGTTTTTATGCGGTATTCCGGACCTTTTGTGTCAAGCATTATTGCAATTGGTTTATTAAGCTTTTCACGGACTTTTTTTATCATATCTATATTTTCTTTGTGGTCCTTGTGCGTCCCGTGAGAAAAGTTCAGCCTTGCAACATTCAGCCCGGCTTTACACATATCTTCAAATACATTTTCGTTTCTGCTTGAAGGACCTATTGTGCATATAATTTTTGTTTTTCTCAATGTCTGTAATCAAACCTTTCTTTATATAAAATATAATTAAACAGCATTTTTATTTTTAAAGGCGGGATTTTCCCGCCTTTATGAGTTGTTATTTCAAATTTTTCAGCATAATTTTATCCGCCACAAGCTGATTATCATTGTTATAATGACATTCAACGGTAAGCTTTTCTCCTATGTCCAGACCTTCAATAAAACCTTTTTGCCTTTCTCCGATTATACGGAGCTGATAA
>CACZTG010000175.1 GCA_902783995.1 uncultured Ruminococcus sp.
TTCCCGTCCTGTTTTTGATGCACTTTCACCGCGCTCCAAAGCAGGATATTTCTTCACCATGTGCTTCCAGAACTCGTCCTGCCACCATGTCAGTTTCTTTTTGTTTCCAACTATGTCTTTAGCGGAAAGCCTGCCGTCCTCTGTTATCGGGATAAAACAAAGGTGCATATGAGGCGTTTTCTCGTCCATATGCACCACTGCGGATATGATTGTTTTTTCATCTTGATGTGCTTTTATAAATTCAAGCGCATAGCTGAAATAATCATTTATCTCAGTTTTCTTTTTGCCTTCAAAAAATTCAGGGCTTGCAGTAATTAGTGCTTCAACAACCCTTACACTGTCAGAGCGTGTCCGGCAGCCTGTTTTTGCAATTTGTTTTTCTGCCTCCGCACGATACTTACGCTTGGGTTTAATCAAATGCAGGTTATATTTGCTTTTACTCAAATCCACATCGGGATTACTTGCGTATTTTTCTTTTGTGCGTTCGTTGTGCGATTCAATATGACCGATTTCCGGCCCCTTGTATTTTGCAAATCTTAATATTCCATATTGTGCTTTCATTAAAATCAACTCCTAAAAAATTGTATAAGGACTTTGAAATACATGTACCGAACGTACAAAAGTACCGATACCGTTTTGGTACATCAGTACACAAAGTACCTGTATTTTCAGCTTCCTATAGATTAAAAATAAGAGCGTTGCAGTATTCGGATTCCCGCAAACCCTCTTACATATTTTCCATTGCCGATACTTACCTTGTTTGTATATCGGATACAGTATTTTCTTTCGTTTTGCTTGAGATATGAGCAAAATGTTTTTTGTGCAAGTGTCGGAAGGGCGTTATCTTCGCACCACATTTTGTATGTGGCATACAGTTCCTTTGAACTTGATACGCTGTCTTGCGAAAACTCAATATAACTGTCCGATGCAAGGAATTCTATTACGTTATTCCCGTCTGCAACAGCAGCTTCCATATTTGCTTTTGCAGCTTCGCTTACGGTGAATTGGTAATCGTTTTGTATCAGACGTTTCAATCCTTCAAGCGCCCATAAGAAAATACCCTCCGCTTCGGCACACATTTTCTCACCGATGTACGGATCATCTTTCCTGTCCGGATCCTTATCCTTCGTATTCAGAATAATCTGTCTGCGAAAGAAACCAACGCTTCTGTCATATAACGAAATCAGCGTACCGTTTCCGAGTGCGATGAACCGAACATACAAATTCCCCTGAAAGCTCTGTTCGCTTTTCTTCTCCAAATCCATAGGAAGCTCCGCCGTAACGATTGCCTTGATATAATTCGTTTGCGGAAGTGCTTCAAGCTTAATATCATCATCAAGCAAAACAAGCTCGTGTTCAAGGTCGGCTCTTGCAAATTGATTTGTTTCAACCTTTGCAATGCTTCCGGTGTTCATATTTGCGCCTAAAAGTGATTTCATAACCAACCCAATCCGGCTTTTTCCTTCGCCGCCTTTGCCTGTAATAATGAGCATTTTCTGCCCTTTGGTTGATGGAATGAAACAGTAACCCATAAATTCCTGCAAGGTGGGAATGTCGTCCTTCTCAAATAGTTCCGATAAAAAGCGAAGCCATGTCTCAGGCTCCGGAGCATTCGGATCATATGCAACAGGCAGACGGTTTCTGCAAAACTCTTTTTCTTCCAAAAATCTGCCGTCAAGAAAATACGTACCGTTTTTAACGTGGATGCGGTCGGTTGTTACAGGCAGAGAATCCGCCGTACATTCAAGCTTTAACACCTCCATAATATTTTTCACTTTGTTGGAGATACCTGAAATAACATATGGCTTTATTCTGTTGTAAATCTCCTGTCTTATGCCGCTCTCATCCTTTACAAGTCCGTTTTCGGTAAACAATGTTCCGTTTATGCAAAGCGTAGGAAAATCCTTGACGTACTCTGCACAAAACAATGCCTCGTTGATTTTCTTCCCGTCAAACCACTTCGGTAGCATTTCTTCATTAATTTCGTTCATGCTTGTCCTCCTCTCTAATTCTTAAAATATGAGATTCTAAGTCCTGTATTTTGCCATCGGCAAGAAGCTCTTTTACTGCTGTTACACGCACATCCAGTTCACCGATTGTAAGAATATCGACTAAATATTCAATATAATCAAGCATATGACAGGCTTCTGTAAATCTGTCATCAATCGCATCACCGGGTGTTTGTGGCGCATATTTTGTTTTCCATTCTTCTAAAATGTGCAGGTAATCGCATAGCACCCGAAAACAGTAACGCTCATTTTCCCGAAATTCCTTTATTTTCGGATATTTGGTTTTTACTGGGGCTTTGTCAATATTTGTACACATATCAATGCCAAAGTCCTCAGTCAATTTTTGTACGGCATCAATAGGTGAAATCTCAAATAGTGCCGATACTAAATCAATCACATCACCGTTTGCGCCGCAGCCAAAGCAATAGAAATAATCATTGTTCAATTTCATGCTTGGATGCTTGTCGTCATGAAACGGGCAACAGATCATATTATTATGAGTAACCTGTATGCCATATTGCCGTGCAACATCTTTGGGTGTAACCGAGCTTTTTACCTTATCAAAAATTGTCATAGCGTTTTCCTCCTTTCGTTTTTTTTGACAAATTCTTTTGTCGTTTTACTATACGGAGAAAATATCGATAGACATAAAAATCAAGCACATTTGCATGAAAGAACAAAAAATGCTCCAAACTCTTGCAAAAATGCAAGTATGGATCAATAGTTTTTAGATTATTTCAATAAGGTGTCCAATTTAATACCCACCTTGATTTTAAGCTATTGACTTTTTGGAAATCTGTGGTATAATAACCTCACAAGATATAACGAAATCACAGATTTCTATATCTTGGAGAACATTGAACCATACCGCTTCGGCACGATGCGCCTTGCGTATATGGTATAATATATCTACAAGTAAATAATGTTATAGTTGATAAATATTTTTAGTGAGCGAGCAAGCGGAGAGAA
>CACZTG010000176.1 GCA_902783995.1 uncultured Ruminococcus sp.
ACCTGCAGCGTGTATGTACGTATACCTGTCAAAACATTATCTATTGTCACATCAACAAGCAGAAACGCACAAATTTTTCCCTTATCATTCCGTAGTGGCGTCCCTGCGGTACAAATCCAGCCGTATTTATCGATATGCTCAATATCATAAAGCATACCTTCGCCGTTCCAATCCAAAAACTTATGCATCCCTTTTTCGTTTACCGGCTCCCATTCACCGGGCAAAAGCCGGTCTTCTTCGTCGGGGTCAACAATATACACCATGGCGCTGTTTTCTTCATCATACATAGCAAGATAAACATCCGAAACATCTTCCGAACGGGTATAATTTGAAAGCATATTAATTAAAACAGTATAGTTTTTGGCGCTTTCAAATTCGGAAAATTCGGCACGATATTCAGCGGTGCCGGTTTTCATACGTTTTTCCTCATTTAAGCTTTTGTATTTTTCCATAACCTCCTGCGCAAACGCAAGCGGATCTGCTCCATATGTTGCCGACATGGAGGCGTACTGCGAAATATAAAAAGCATGGTTTACATACTGCATTGTAAGTGAATAACTGTATAATCCCAAGCCGACTATCAGCATGACAATGCCGAGCAAAATACAGCCTAACAGCGTCGCGCGAAATGTTTTTGCTTCAAGAGAATAGTGCTTTCGTTGTGCAGCACTCATTTCTCTGACTGTTTTTTCAGGCATAGCGCTCCTCCGTTTACTCAATAGTCAAAATATCCGAAAATCCCGTAACTTCAAAAATCTCCGTTATTGTTTCATTTACATGGCAAAGCTTCATTTTGCCCTGTTTGTTCATTTCTTTCTGCGCATAAAGGAGCACACGAAGACCCGCGGAAGAAATATATTCCAGCTTTTTAAAATCCAATATGAGTTCCGTAAGTCCCGGGAGCGCTTCCCGTATAACCTTTTCCATTTCCGGCGCCGTAACCGTATCCAGCCGCCCTTCAAGTGTCAGGACAGCCTTTGTGTTTTCGATTTTTTTGCTAATATTCAGCATTTTTATATTCATTCCTTTCTGACGCACATATACGCAGCAAAATTCGCTACATCTGCTGTGCCATATCATTCAATAATTGTTTTCTCTCGTACATTTTTTTATCAGCCTGCTTAAAAACATCATTAAGGCTGCGGTCAATACCGGGGTAAAACTCTTTAAGTCCCGCGGCAATAATTACCGACCCGTTTTTAAGATTTTTTTCTATCTGTATATTAAAGGACAATAAGAGCTCTTTTCGTTTGTTATAATCGGTACCTTCAAGAATTGCCACAAATTCATCTCCGCCTATACGGTAAAGCGGGCTGTTTTTAAATATGTTGCAAATAAGCCTGCAAGCATCTTTAAGCAGCCTGTTTCCTGCCTCGTGTCCCAATGTATCGTTCGCAGTTTTAAGCCCGTTAAGGTCAAAAACAACAACGGCAAATTCCTTCATCACACCGTTTGCGATTCGCCTGTTTATACTTGTTTCCGCTTCGGAATAGGCGTGTAAGCTTCTGACTCCCGTAAGCGAGTCGGTATATGCCATATTTTTTACCGTTCCGAGCTCCTGTTTACGTAGCTGCTCCCGTTTAAGAAGCTTTTCAAGCTCTGTTCTGCGTTCTTCTTTTTCATCTTCCAAAACAAAGGTATGAATAATACAGGTGCCGAGTAAGTATCCGATTGCGTATAGCGGCAAAAGAGGATAAAATATCTGGGCAAAAATAAAAATTGTCATTGCAACGCAGTAAAAACCAATTGTTCTGTATCGGCGCCCTCTTCTGCTTTTTTTCTTTAAGCTGATGAAAAGCGTATATGCGGATATCATTAAAAACAAGAGAATCTGAATAAACAAGTTTATATATCTCACTTTACCGGCATTATAAACACCGCTTTCATCGAAATAAAATAATATCGGATAAAAGAAATTAACCGACAAAACGATTAATTCGCATACAAAATAAATTCGTCCGGTAAAGAACAATATTTTTCCAAATAAAAGTTTTTCATTCAGATATTCTATTACATACTGCGTCAGCAAAAAAACCGACATAGCCATAGTTATAAAATAAATAACCGTATTAAAATAATTGATATATATAAGCTTGTGCTCGTACAGAATCCCCCATAAAGTATCGGAAATATAGTAGCACATAACGCAATTCAAAAAATGACGATATGTTTTATTCGCGGATGATTCGTCTTTATTGCTGTTCCTTAAAACATCATAATTAATTATAATATGTATAAGCAGAGCAATAATTCCAAAGCTTGAATACACCATATTCCTGCCACTCCCTAAAAACCAATCAGAACTTGCTTTACAAATGTGATTTTTTTATTTCACAATTACAAATTATATATCATAATTCAAAATATGTCAACATTTTTTGTAATTTTTAAAAAAATCGCAGTATATTGTTTTTTTAACGTAATAATGTCCTCATTTTCAGGAGGACATTAAAATTTTTTTACTTTGCCGGCAAATTTTTCATATCTTCAACACGGATTTCCTTTGCCTCGTATTTCTCCAGCCAGTCAAGAAGGATGCCCGGAGCGTCAAATACTCTGAAAAGTTCAAGGCTTGCCTCGGACATAAAGCCTTGTTTCGCGGTTTTCACAAGCATTTTAACCATATCGTCA